>NZ_DBIC01000161.1:0-73743 GCF_002296545.1 Herbaspirillum sp. UBA812
GGCTTGCTGATCTCCTCGACGGCGCGACCTGTCGCCGGTGCCAGCGTCACCAGCACGCAGATGGATGCCCACGAAGCTGTGGCGCAGTTGAAGGGTGCGCAGCAACTTGCGCAGACCATGGGCGAGGCCGCCACACAGCAGCAGGCGCTGCACAGTGCGGACGCCTTGCAGGCCAAGACTGATTTCATCTCCGTCATCGACCCGCAGGATCAGGGCAAGCATCCGGCCAGCGTCAATGGACAGGACGCATTCAAGAGCCAGGCGGGCTCCCGTGAAAGCGACAGCGCGCAACCGGTCGAAAAGTTCAGCAAGGCCGCTGTACTGATGGAGTCACCAAGCAACGTCAACTGGGCCAGTGCGGCTTCCACCGTGCTCTACGCTGGCGAAAACCTTCACTGGACCACACAGGGGGATACGCACTGGACTGCCGCCGACACCGCCAGCCTCGCGGCGGGCAAGGCAGCCACGCTGTTTGCGCACGACGGCGGCATCCAGGCCTTCGCCGGCAATGGCCCGGTTTCCTTGCAGGCGCATACCGATGCACTGGAGATCCTGGCTGACAAGGATGTGAGTGTCATCTGCGTCAATGAAGGCATCGAGATCAAGGCGCGCCAGAAGATCGTGCTGCAGGCGGGGCAGGCTTCGGTGACGCTGGAGGGTGGGAATATCACGTTTGCCTGTCCGGGGACGTTTTCGGTGAAGGGGGCGACGCATGCGTTTCCGGGTGGGGCGAGCGTCTCGCCGGATTTGATGGCACTGCCAGATACCAAATACAAGCTCTTTGACGAGGCCTTCGTGGTGAAGGATCCCAATGGGACTCCATTGTCCGACATCCCTTATAGGATCAAGAGTTCGGCGGGTGACCAGCTGGCGGCCACGGCCAAAGACGGCATGAGCGAGCGCGTCGGCACAGAGGCCAGCGAGCACGTGGAGTTCGCCATGGAATGGTTCAAGGTCGTGCCCGCCAAAAGCTAAGCAGACAAACCAAGGTAAATAGGGGAAATTGAATGGGAGCCTCGGATAAAGTCCAATCGCAGACCAACATGACTGAGAACTCCAAGAAAGAGCTCAAGTGTGACTGCAATCTGATGTGGTCGATGATCCAGGAGATGAGCACCAAGCGCCTTTGCAAACTACACGGGCGTAATGAAGGTTCCATCATTCCGGTCTACAGTGACCGCGCTCGCAGGATCGCAGCCACCTATGCGCGCTTCTATCTGGAGAAGGAAGATTATGGAGATCCGGCCAAAAAGGGCCGCTTCTACTGGATGGCCCTGGGTGCGTTTGCCAGCAAGACGGTCGCTTGTTCTCTGGACGACATCCGCGTCGTAACGATTGATACCGTCTTCAAAGGGCTGGCAAAAGGAAATCTCTGGCTCTTCTATGACATCAGTGGCTGGCATTGGTATTACACGAGATTCGGCACGAGCTTCGATCTGTGCATTAGCCAACGGGATGCTTCCGCCTATATCACTGCGGTCAAGGAACAGGTCACGAACTATCCATGGAAGGATGAGGCCCTCTCCAAGATCAATAACATGCGGACCTTTGACAAGATTCAGGCGGGTTTTGCCTTGGTCAAGCAGATTGAAGAAGAATCAGATCGCGTCGAGCGCCGCAAGCTGCAGTGGGATCACTTGATCAAGATTGCCGAGCATGAGCAATATGTCATCCTCCAGCCATTGATTTATGCTGACAAGGATTTCTCTGATTGGGTCGCCGTCCAACGCTGGCGCCTTGTCAACCTCGTATCGCCCGAACTGCGCCTGGCTTTCACCAGCGCGTGCGACAGCAAACAGCCATTGAAGAAGTCAGTTGCGCCCAAGGGCACTATCCTGGAAGACTACAAGAGCCGCATGGACTGGATCACGCAAGCAGCCGATCGTTTCCATCAACTGATGGGTCAAGAGCGCGCGTATATGGAACAGGAGCTCAGTACCATGGCGGGATGGGTCCATATGGGCGAGTCGCTGGATCTCGAAAACCGCCCCATGATGCTGCCTCCGATCTGACATCAATTCCACGCCATGTTGAAACATATTCAGCACCCGATCCGGACACGCGTTCGGATCGCACTTTTGCCGCTGCTCCTGCTTGCTGGGCTATGCGCCTGCACCCCCCACGACTCTTCAGAAAAACCCAAGATGAGCCAACTTGTTCATATTACGATCAACGAACCCGTCGATACGCTTAACAAAGCCAACCCCGGGCTTTTCACAGCGAGCGAACACCCGAGCGGCCTGCAATTCGTCACGGCAAAATGGGAAGCTGGCAAGCCAGGTACTGTCACCTTAGCCCATGGTCCGCGATCGTTTTCAATGCAGTCCGTGCTCAGCGTCACGGGAACCGCTTCCGCCAGGTTTGCGGCAGAGCATATTTCGCAGTGGTCCGTGAATGGTGGGGTCAGCGATGCAGAAACGATTTCCCATGACGACGCGCGCAAACAATTTACCGCATTGCTGCACGCACTGAGCGCAGCAGGTTGGTCGAAGGTAATCCCGATCAGCCGCCCGCGACTCAAAGGTGAACAAGCGCTGGCCTACGCGCTGAAGAACCCCGGCTATCCGCTCGACCCTTCTCATGACCTGTCGCTGGCGCAATGGATGAAGCTGCCTGACGGCACTCCCTGGCTCTTTTACGCCGATCACGTGTTCCTCGAAATCAAACTGTACCGGGATCCCAACCGGCTCGATCCGGACAAGAGGGGAGCCTACTTCGTCACCTATTCAATGACGGCGCAGGACGCCTATCTGCGCGGCTATGTCGATGATGAAAAACTCGACAACTGGAAAATGGAATTCAGGAAGGAACTGCCTGCCTTGAAGCAGGCGCGGGAAAAGAAGGAGGCGCAACTGAGGAATGACAACGTCACCATCGATCAGGCTTATCAGGATCCGGCGGTCTTCCAATAACGCCCCGTACGCACCGCTGGCATAGTGATCTTGAACTGGATATATCCCAATTCATCAGGACCCAATAAGTCCGATCACTTTGCTCGACCACACGTACAGCCCACCCTCACCACGAGTTGAGATAAGGCGAAACCTCAGTGACCAGCCTTCGTTTCGACAACAACCAGTTTCGCTGCACAGTAAAAAACGGCCTGATCACCCACGCGACCAAGCCGTCATCATCAGCCCACAGACAACTGCATCAAGCTGCTGAAGCAGAATCCGCCTGCGCAAACAGGGCACGCGCCTTGTGCAGCTTGCGATAGCTATCCAGCAAGCGCTGATGGCGATCCAGCCCTTCGAGCTTCATGCTGGTCGGCGTCAAGCCAAAGAAGCGGACGCTGCCGTTCACCGATCCGATGGCCGCATCCATGCGCGCGTCGCCGAACATGCGGCGGAAGTTGGTCTCATAGTCGGATAGCTCCAGCTCATCATCCAGCTCCACTTCCAGCACGACATTCAACGCCTGGTAGAACAGGCCGCGTTCCACCGAGTTGTCGTTGTATTGCAGGAAGGCACCGACCAGGTCATGTGCTTCTTCAAACTGCTGCAGAGCCAGATTGATCAGCAGCTTCAGTTCAAGGACGGTGAGTTGACCCCATTCGGTGTTCTCATCGAAGTCGATACCGATCAGGGTGGCGATGTCGGAGTAACCATCCAGCTCGTTGTTTTCCAAGCGATCGAGCAAGGCAGCTAGGGCCTTGTCATCCAAACGATGCAGGTTCAGGACATCCTCGCGGAACAGCAGTGCCTTGTTGGTGTTGTCCCAGATCAGGTCCTCGACCGGATAGACCTCGGAATAACCCGGCACCAGGATGCGGCAAGCGGTCGCCCCCAGTTGGTCGTAGACAGCGACATAGGCCTCCTTGCCCATGTCCTCCAGAATGCCGAACAGCGTAGCGGCCTCCTCTGCGTTGGAATCCTCGCCCTGGCTGGAAAAATCCCATTCCACGAATTCGTAATCTGCCTTGGCACTGAAGAAGCGCCACGAGACGATGCCGGACGAATCGATGAAGTGCTCCACGAAGTTGTTGGGTTCCGTGACAGCATTGCTCTCGAAGGTCGGCTGCGGCAGATCGTTGAGTCCTTCAAAGCTGCGTCCCTGCAGCAGTTCCGTCAGGCTGCGCTCCAGCGCCACCTCAAAGCTCGGGTGTGCGCCGAAGGAAGCAAACACGCCGCCGGTGCGCGGGTTCATCAAGGTCACGCACATTACAGGATAGACACCGCCCAGCGAGGCATCCTTGACCAGTACCGGGAAACCCTGTTCTTCCAGTCCCTTGATACCGGCCACGATACCGGGATACTTTGCCAGGACCTCCTGGGGAACATCGGGCAGGCAAATCTCGCCTTCCAGGATTTCACGCTTGACCGCGCGCTCGAAAATCTCCGACAGACACTGCACCTGCGCTTCAGGCAAGGTGTTGCCGGCACTCATGCCATTGCTGACGAAGAGATTCTCGACCAGGTTGGAAGGGAAATACACCACCTCGCCATCCGACTGCCGCACGTAAGGCAGCGAGCAGATGCCGCGCTGTGCGTTGCCGGAATTGGTATCGACCAGATGCGAAGCGCGCAGCTCGCCATCGGGGTTGTAGATCTCCAGGCAATACGTGTCCAGGATCTCCTTGGGCAATTTGTCCCCGCGACCGGGCTTGAACCAGCGCTCGTTGGGGTAATGCACGAACTCGGCATTGGCAATCTCCTCGCCCCAGTAGGAACCCGCATAGAAGTGGTTGTTGCTGATGCGCTCGATGTACTCGCCCAGCGCCGAAGCCAGCGCACTTTCCTTGGTCGCGCCCTTGCCGTTGGTGAAGCACATCGGCGAGTGCGCGTCGCGAATGTGCAGCGACCACACATTGGGAATGATGTTGCGCCACGAAGCGATCTCGATCTTGATGCCCAGGTCAGCCAGCAAGCCGGACATGTTGGCGATGGTCTGCTCCAGCGGCAGGTCCTTGCCCAGGATGTGCGTGCTCGTGCCAGCCTCGGGCTTGAGCGTCAGCAGGGACTGCGCGTCGGCGTCCAGGCTCTCCACTTCTTCGATGATGAATTCCGGTCCCTGCTGCACCACCTTCTTGACGGTACAGCGCTCGATGGAACGCAGGATGCCGCGGCGGTCTGCTTCCTCGATGTCGGGTGGCAGTTCGACCTGGATCTTGAAAGTCTGCTGGTAGCGGTTTTCGGGGTCGACGATGTTGTTCTGCGACAGCCGGATATTCTCGGTGGAGATGTTGCGCGTATTGCAGTACAGCTTCACGAAATACGCTGCGCACAGGGCCGATGACGCCAGGAAGTAATCAAAGGGACCCGGCGCCGAACCGTCTCCCTTGTAGCGGATGGGCTGGTCGGCGATGACGGTAAAGTCGTCGAACTTGGCTTCAAGACGCAGCTTGTCGAGGAAGTTGACTTTGATTTCCATGGCGAGATTCCGAGAATGAACCGAAGAGATGGCGGTAAGGCGGGCGAGCGACAGCGGCCCACAATTTTGTCGCGACGACGGCGACGGCCGTGGAGCGAGTCCGGCAGTCGTCGCGCAAAAGAGCTTCGATGATAGCCTAGTGCGGTTGCACCAGCGTTGCTGGCCCATGTTGAGCACGCAGCGCGCGCTGGATCACGATGGGCCTGCAAGGTTGCGGACCAAAAGAAAACGGCTCACATCGCTGTGAGCCGCTTCGGTATTTGGTGCTGGCTGCAGGACTTGAACCCGCCACCCCCTGATTACAAGTCAGGTGCTCTACCAGATGAGCTAAGCCAGCAAAAACTTCAGCCGGCGATTATAGCCTACTTGATGCGTGTCAGTACAGGACGGCCACCCTTTTTCGGTGGTTCCGGATCATCATCGCCCTTGTCGCTGCTTTCAGCCGGCTTCTTTTCGGGTTCGGAAACAGGTACCGAGGACAGCACAGGCGCACTGCTTTCCTGCTCAGGAGCCGGTTGCACCTCGTCGGCCGTGGCCGGCGCAGGCGCTTCAAACGCCATGCCCTGCCCGTTTTCGCGGGCGTAGATGGCGATCACGTTTTCCACAGGGATCAGGATGTCGCGCGAAACACCACCAAAGCGAGCACTGAAGTGAATGTTGTCGTTCTCCATCTTCAAGCCGCTGGTGGCCTCGAAGCTGATGTTGAGGACGATTTCGCCATTCTTGACGAATTGCATCGGCACGCGGGTGCTGCTGTCGACGACCACGGCAATGTGCGGCGTGTAGCCATTGTCGGTGCACCACTCATAGATGGCGCGCAGCAGATAAGGCTTGGTGGAGACTTCTGGCATGACTGGTGTGGTCTGCGATGCGACGGTAAAAACCGCATCTGCCGGCAAGGCCGGGGTGGAAAGCAATATGAACTTCTGTGAACTGCACCGCCGCCCAGGGCGGCAGTGCAGCCGGAACAGCTTAACGGCGCATGACCTTTTCGGACGGGGTCAGTGCTTCGATGTAGGCAGGACGCGAGAAGATGCGCTCGGCATACTTCATCAGCGGTGCCGCTGTCTTGGAGAGCTCGATGCCATAGTGATCCAGACGCCACAGCAACGGGGCCAGGGCCACGTCCAGCATGGAGAACTCGTCGCCCAGCATGTACTTGTTCTTCAGGAACAGCGGTGCCAGTTGGGTCAGGCGGTCACGGATCTCGTGGCGGGCCTTTTCCTGGTTCTTCTCGGCAGCCTTGGACTTTTCATTTTCCAGGGTGTGCACGTGAACGAACAGTTCCTTCTCGAAGTTGAACAGCATCAGGCGCGCACGCGCACGCATCAGCGGGTCAGCCGGCATCAGCTGCGGATGCGGGAAGCGCTCATCGATGTATTCATTGATGATGTTCGATTCATACAGGACCAGGTCGCGTTCAACCAGAATCGGCACCTGGCCATACGGGTTCATGACCGAAATGTCTTCCGGCTTGTTGAAGAGGTCAACGTCGCGGATCTCGAAATCCATGCCCTTTTCGAACAGGACAAGGCGGCAACGTTGCGAGAATGGGCAGGTCGTGCCCGAGTAGAGAACCATCATTTTTTCAGAGCCCTAAAAACAAAAGGGGGGCGAGACGCATAACGCTCACCCCGATACGCAATTCCGCAAAAACTGCGCGGATACGTGATTGTACGTTTTTACTTGATGTTCTTCCAATAGGACGCGTTCAAACGCCACGCCAATACCGAGAAGATTCCCAGGAACAACAGTACCCAGACACCCAGCCGCTTGCGCGTATTCTGCGCCGGCTCGCCCATCCATTGCAAATAGGCAACGAGATCGGCGACATTGTTGTCATACTCCGCCGCGCTCATCTTGCCCGGCTTGACTTGCTCGAAGCCGGCAAACTTGTGGATGGTCTTGTTCGCGTCGTGAGGATCCTTCTCTTCCACGAACTTGGCCTTGCGGATACCTTGCAATTCCCACAACACGTGCGGCATGCCGACGTTGGGGAAAAGCATGTTGTTCCAGCCGGTGGGGCGGCTGTCGTCCGTATAATAACTGCGCAGGTAGGTATAAATCCAGTCCGGACCGCTGCCAGCCTCCGAGGCCTTGGCCCGGGCGATCACCGACAGGTCCGGCGGCGTTGCGCCAAACCAGGCCTTGGCGTCCTGCGGCGACATCGAGATCTTCATCAGGTCGCCGACCTTTTCCCCACTGAACAAGAGGTTGTTCTTGATCTGGTCTTCGGTCAGGCCGATGTCGCGCAGGCGGTTGTAACGCATGGCCGAGGCCGAGTGGCAGTTCAGGCAATAGTTGACGAACAGCTTGGCCCCGTTTTGCAGCGAGGAAACATCCTTGGTACGGTCCGGGGCATGATCCAGCGGGAAGCCCCCTTCGTTGGCGCAGGCCAGCGCCGGCAGCAAGGCCAGCGCGGCAATCACTTTCTTGAGCAATGTCATGTTCTTGTCCTTTGGCGGCTGGCTTAGTGCGGATGGTAGACGACGCGCTCGGGCACCGGCTTGAAGGTACCGGCAGCACTCCACCACGGCATCAGCAGGAAGAAGCCGAGATAGATGAAGCTGCACACCTGCGAGACGGTGGTGCCGATGGCCGTCGGCGGTTGCACGCCGAGGTAGCCAAGGATGACGAAGGCGATGGCAAAGACCAGGTACACGTACTTGTGCCAGCTGGGACGATAGCGGATGGACTTGACCTGCGAATGATCCAGCCACGGCAGGCCGCCCAGGATCACCACCGACAGGCCCATCAGGACCACGCCCCAGAACTTGGCATCGAACACCAGCATGCCGGCGATGATGGCCAGGCCGATCACGATGGCCACGATCTTCAGCTTGGCCGTCAGGCGCGACTTGAACACCAGCAGCAGCACATAACCTGCCACGCCGGCAATCAACCAGCCCATGAAGTCCGCGGTCGTGGCGCGAAGAATCGAGTAGAACGGCGTGAAGTACCAGACAGGTGCGATGTGCGGCGGCGTCTTGAGCGAATCGGCCGGGATGAAGTTGTTGTACTCCAGGAAGTAGCCGCCCATTTCCGGCGCGAAGAACACCACGGCCGAGAACACCAGCAGGAAGATCGAGACACCGAAGATGTCATGCACCGTGTAATACGGATGGAAAGGAACCCCATCCAGCGGTACGCCGCGTTCGTCGGTCTTTTCCTTGATCTCCACGCCATCCGGGTTGTTGGAACCCACTTCGTGCAGCGCGATGATGTGCGCGGCCACCAGCCCGATGAGCACCAGCGGAATGGCGATCACGTGGAAGGAGAAGAAGCGGTTCAGCGTGGCGTCGGAAACGACGTAGTCGCCGCGAATGAGCAGCGACAGGTCCGGGCCGATGAAGGGAATGGCGCCGAAAAGGTTCACGATCACCTGTGCGCCCCAATAGGACATCTGCCCCCAGGGCAGCAGGTAACCGAAGAAAGCTTCACCCATCAGGCAGAGGAAGATCCCCACCCCGAACAGCCACACCAGTTCGCGCGGCTTGCGGTAGGAGCCGTAGAGCAGGCCCCGCACCATGTGAAGATAAACGACGATGAAGAAGGCCGAAGCGCCGGTGGAGTGCATATAACGCACCAGCCAGCCCCAGGGCACATCACGCATGATGTATTCGACCGAGGCGAAGGCCAGGTTGGCGTCCGGCTTGTAGTGCATCACCAGGAAGATGCCGGTGACGATCTGGATCACCAGCACCAGCAATGCCAGCGAGCCGAAGATGTACCAGAAGTTGAAGTTCTTCGGTGCGTAGTATTCGGAGAGGTGGGCTTTCCAAGTGGCCGTCAGCGGAAAGCGCGAATCGACCCAGTTCAGGGCCTTGGCTGCTACCGGTGCGTCATCCGGCAGCTTCTTTTCGTGAAATGCTCCCATGATCAGGCCTCCCCTTTCTCGTCCTTGCCGATGACGAGCTTGTTGTCGCCTTCAAACATGTAGCGCGGGACTTGCAGGTTGTCCGGCGCCGGCTTGTTCTTGTACACCCGGCCGGCCAGGTCGAAGGTCGAGCCGTGGCAGGGGCACAGGAAGCCGCCATGCCAGTCGTCCGGCAACGAAGGCTGCGGGCCGCTCTGGAAGCGGGAACTCGGGGAGCAGCCGAGGTGCGGGCAGATGCCGACCACGACCAGGATGTCCTTGCGCAGCGAACGCCACTCATTGAGCGCGTAATCGGGCGTTTCGGAGAAATCGGTGCGCTTGGAGTTGGGATCGGCCACCTCGCCATCGGTCTTCTTGAGGGACTCGATCATCTCGGGGGTGCGCTTGAGAATCCAGACCGGCTTGCCGCGCCACTCAACGGTGCGCATTTCACCGGGAGCCAGTGAAGAAATATCCACTTCCACCGGTGCGCCTGCTGCCTTGGCGCGTTCTGAAGGTTGCAGGGTGGAGACGAATGCTCCAGCGGTGGCCAAACCCGCTACACCTCCGGCCGCACAAGTCGCAACAAGCAAACCTCGTCGACTTGCGTCGACCTGATTCTCGTCAGTCATAAAGACCCCAATCTCCAAATGTAAGTTAGCGTGGACCTTCTAAGTGACCCTCATGCAACTTTTCGATTATATATAAGCTGAATAGGGTTTTGTAGCTAACGGCCGGTATGGTACAGGCTTGCGAAAATGAACATTTGACGCAGCGCAACCCCTTGTCAATCTGCTCTCGTTCTCAGTTTTTTTGCAGTGCGGCGTCAGTGCTTGTCCGATTTACTTTTGCTGCCGGGCAGGATATAACCCGTTGTAAGCCCGCCTCATGTTTAAACAGCAACTTTCAAAGGAGAAACCAGGGATGAGCATGCTCAAGGATTTTCGCGCCTTCGCGATCAAGGGAAACGTGGTCGACCTGGCCGTCGGTGTCATCATCGGCGGGGCCTTCGGCAAGATCGTCAGTTCTCTGGTCGAGGATATCATCATGCCGCTCGTCGGCAAGATCTTCGGCGGCCTGGATTTCGCCAACTACTACCTGCCCCTGAACGGCCAAGCCTATGGCCTGCCGCTGGCGGAAGCCAAGAAGGCCGGGGCGGTCTTCGCCTACGGCAACTTCCTCACCATCTTCATCAACTTCCTGATCCTGGCGTTCATCATCTTCCAGATGGTGCGTGCCATCAACAAGGCGCGCGACCTGGCTTCCAAGCATGAAGAAGCCACTCCGGCCGCCCCGGCACCGACGCCGGAAGACGTGCTGTTGCTGCGTGAAATCCGCGATTCCCTCAAGAAGCAGGGCTGAGGCGCATCCTGCCCCAGAGTGCTTCACTTACCTGCCACGGCAAGTGAAGCAACAAGCATCGCGGCCCCGCCTCACACGGGATTGTCGATATCGATGAAGCGATGCTCGATACCGAAGTGGCTGGCCACGTGTTCCCCCAGCGCCTGGATGCCATAGCGCTCGGTGGCGTGATGGCCGGCGGCCAGGTAGACGGTGCCGGTTTCGCGTGCGAGGTGCACGGTCGGTTCTGAAATCTCGCCGCTGATGTAGGCGGTGGCGCCGGCTTCAATGGCGTCGCCCAGCATGCCCTGCGCCGCACCGGTACACCAGGCGACCTGCCCGATGGCCTGCTGCGGATCGCCGATGAGCAAGGGCATGCGTCCCAGGCGTTTTTCGATCAGCATCGCCAGGTCCGCGGCCGTCTTGACGGAGGGCGCATGGCAGCGTCCGATCCAGCCGATGTCGTTCTCACCGAAGCGGCCGGTGGCGTCAAAGTCGAGTCGTTTGGCCAGTTGCGCGTTGTTGCCCAGTTCCGGATGTGAATCCAGCGGCAGGTGATAGCCGAACAGATTGATGTCATGCCCCAGCAGCAGCTTCAGGCGCCGCTGCTTCTGTCCGATCACGCGCATGTCTTCACCGCGCCAGAAGTAACCGTGATGAACCAGAATGGCATCGGCCTGCCATTCCACGGCGGCCTCGATCAGGGCCAGGCTGGCCGTGACGCCGCTGACCACGCGCCCAATGGTGGCGCGCCCTTCCACCTGCAAGCCGTTTGGGCAATAATCGCGATATTGCGCCGCGTTAAGCGTCTGCCCCAGATAGACTGCGAACTCGTTTCTGCTAATGTGGCGGGTCATCTCTTCCTCATCCGATCAGATTTTCAATCCAAATACCAAAAATTCTTTTATGCGACGTTTATGGCTGTTGTTTGCCCAGACCGTGACAGTGGGTCTGGCGGTGTGGTTCATTGTAGCGACCTTGAAGCCGGACTGGCTGTCCGGATCCTTCACTTCGCGTGCACGCCCTGCCCAGTCCACCATCCAGATGCAGGAAGCCACACCAGCCGCGCCCGCCCTGGACTCCTATCGCCATGCCGCGCGCCAGGCCATGCCCTCGGTGGTCAATATCTTCACCACGACCGAAGCGCGGCCACAGAAGAGCCCCTTCCAGAACGATCCGTTCTTCCGCAAGTTCTTCGGCGACCAGTTCGACGAACAGCAGCAGGATGACAAGCAATCCAGCCTGGGTTCGGGCGTGATCGTCAGCCCGCAAGGCTACATCCTCACCAACAACCACGTGGTGGAAGCCGCCGACAAGATCGAAGTGGCCCTGGCCGACGGCCGCAAGGCCAGTGCCAAGGTGGTCGGCATCGACCCCGAGACCGACCTCGCCGTCATCAAGATCGACCTGCCCAACCTGCCCGCCATCACCCTGGGCCATCCGGAAAACAGCTCGGTAGGCGACGTCGTGCTGGCCATCGGCAATCCCTTCGGCGTGGGCCAGACGGTGACCATGGGCATTGTCTCAGCACTGGGCCGCAACCACCTGGGCATCAATACCTTCGAGAACTTCATCCAGACCGATGCCGCCATCAATCCCGGCAACTCGGGCGGTGCGCTGGTCGATACCAACGGCAACCTGCTGGGCATCAACACGGCCATCTATTCGCGCACCGGCGGCAACCTGGGGATCGGCTTTGCGATCCCGATGTCCACCGCCAAGACCGTGATGGAAGCCATCATCAGCCATGGCCAGGTGGTGCGCGGCTGGATCGGGGTGGAACCGCAGGACATCACGCCGGAACTGGCCGAAAGCTTCGGCCTGGGCAAGAAGACCGGCGCCATCATCGCCGGCGTGCTCAAGGGCGGTCCGGCTGACCGCGCGGGCATGCGTCCGGGCGACATCCTGGTGAGCATCGACGACAAGCCGGTGGCCGATACCACCGAGATGCTCAACGTCATCGCGCAATTGACGCCGGGCCAGCAGATCGCCATGACGGTGCTGCGCAAAGCGCAGGAAACCAAGCTGAACATCACCGTGGGCAAGCGTCCGCCGCCGCCCAAGAACGATGATGCCGACGAAGAATGAGCCAGGAGAATCTGATCCATGCACGTGCGTGACCTGATCCAGTTCCTCGGGGAACTGTCCGAAAACAACAACCGCGCCTGGTTCGTCATGAACAAGCCGCGCTATGACATCCTGCGCGAGGAATTCCTGGCGCTGACCATCAAGCTCATCGCCGAGATCAGCAAGTTCGATCCGGCCATTGCTGGCTGCAATCCGAAGAAGGCGCTGTTCCGCATCAACCGTGACATGCGCTTCTCCCATGACAAGCGCCCGTACAAGACGCACTTCTCGGCCGCCATCACGGCCAGCGGGCTCAAGAAGCCCAGCCAGGGCGGCGGTCCGGCCTACTACTTCCACATCAATGAAGCGGGACAACTGCTCATTGCCGGTGGTGAATACCTGCCACCGACGCCGCGCCTGCGCGCCATCCGCAATCGCGTGGTGGAAGATGCGGCGGGCTTCACCAAGATGCGCAAGAACAAGAAGCTTGTTGCGACATATGGCGACCTGCAGGAAGAAGGAAAACTGCAGCGCCCGCCCAAGGGCTTCGATCCGGACACCCCAAACATCGAATACGTGAAGCTCAAGAGTTTCATCGTCTGGACCGAAGAGGACATCCGCAAGAAGATTCCGGCCGACCTCGGGAAGCAGGTGCTGGAAGGCTTCAAGGATGCTTATCCGCTGGTGCAATGGCTGCGCGAGATTCCGCTGGTGACTATCGAAGAGTAAACGGTTTATCAGGTGCATTCTCCTGAAGCCAGAAACGACAAAGCCCGCTCATCATCGAGCGGGCTTTGTTTTTGAGGGATCGCCAGGCTTATTCGGTGGGCACGGAACTGCCGGGTTCCGCATCCGGCGAACGCGTGGCACGCTCGAAGATCGGTGCCACCAGCAGGCCCACTTCGTAGAGCAGCACCAGCGGCACGGCCAGCATCAGCTGGCTCATCACGTCCGGCGGCGTAACGACGGCGGCAACGATGAAGGCACCGACGATCACGTAGGGACGGATCTGCTTCAACTTGGCCAGCGGCACCAGGCCCATGCGCACCAGCACGATCACGATCACCGGCACCTCGAAAGTCACGCCGAAGGCCACGAACATGGTCAGCACGAAGTCAACGTAGCTGTCGATGTCCGGTGCCACCGAGACTGACTTGGGCGCGAAATTGTTGATGAACGGGAAGACCACGCCAAAGACGAAGAAGTAGCAGAACGCGACACCCGCCACGAACAGCAGCGAGGACGAGATCACCAGCGGCGCGATCAGGCGCTTCTCGTGCGCATACAGGCCGGGCGCGACGAAGGCCCACAGCTGGTAAAGCACCCAGGGCAGCGCGATCAGCACGGCCACCAGCATGGTGACCTTGATGGGGATCAGGAAGGGAGTGATCACGCCGGTGGCGATCATCTTGCTGCCGGCGGGCAGCGCATGGATCATCGGCGCGGCCAGCACGTCGAAGATGTGGGCCGCGAACGGCATCAGGCAGAGGAACACCACCAGCACCACCGCAGCCGCCTTGACGATACGGCTGCGCAATTCGATCAGGTGCGAGATGAAGGTGTCTTCGGCTTGGGTGTTTTCTTCAGCCATGGATTCGGAGCATTCTGATGAAGTGAGACGCGCTGCGCCAAATTAGAAGAAACCTGCCGACTTGCCCACCCCGACCGGACGGCGATACTTGGCCACGCGGGCCGAGGCCGAGATCACGCGGGTCTTGTGGCCGCTCTGGTGCTTGTACCAGGACGGCACGCCGGTGGTACGCGAGAGCTTCTTGCGGCGGAAAGCCTTGGCCTTGATCGCATGCAGGGAGGGGTCGGGCGTGCGGGTCCAGCTGTTGCCGGCACTGCTGCTGTCGGACACCGAGGAATCGTCGCTGCCGTTCCAGGCGTCATTGATCGACGCTTCCGTATCGGACATGCTTTTATGAATGCTGTTGCTGACGTCGCTGGCGGCGTCCTGCACATCCTTGTGCATCTTGCGCAGCTCGTCGAGTTCCATCTCGCGGCTGACTTCGGACTTGACGTCGTTGATGTAGCGCTGGGCGCGGCCGAACAGGGTGCCGGCCATGCGCGCCACCTTGGGCAGGCGCTCGGGGCCGATCACGACCAGCGCGACCACGCCGATCAAGGCCAGCTTGGTAAGGCCGATATCAATCATGAGTCTGTGTGGACATTAAGAGGACAACGCGGGCGCGCCATGCGCTTGAAGACGGGAGTGCCCGCTGCAAATCACGATGCGGGCCCATGCATGCCCGCCAGGAGGGCTGGCGGGCGGCCTGATCAGCTGCCGGACTTGTCCTTTTCCTTGGCCTGCACGTCGATGGCCGGGTCCTTCTTGGCCGGATCTTCCTCGCCGCCCTTGACGCCATCCTTGAAGCCCTTGACTGCCTTGCCCAGGTCGGAACCCATGTTGCCGAGCTTCTTGGTGCCGAAGACCAGCATCACGATCACCAGAACAATCAGCCAATGCCAAATACTGAACGAACCCATTCTCTTCTCCTAAGCGGACATCCCTGCCCTGTGTACAAGTGAAACCTGCCAGCCCCCGGGCCGGCGAATCCTTATTGTTGCACGAACTGTACCCGCCAGGGATGCGGGCCGCCCATCACGTGCATGTGCAGATGGTACACCTCCTGGCGACCGTCCGGTCCGGTGTTGATGAGGGTCTTGAACCCGCCGGTGGGCTTGCCTTCCGTGTCCAGTGCGTAGCCGCAGCCCTGCTCGGCCGCCAGGCGCGGTGCCAGGGCCAGCATCTTGCCCAACAAGGCAGCATGCTGCTCACCGCAATCGGCCAGCGTTGCCACATGCTGGCGCGGCACGATCAGGAAATGCACTGGCGCGGCCGGGTTGATGTCGTGGAAGGCGATCAGGTCCTCGTCCTCGTAGATCTTCTTCGAGGGAATCTGGCCTGCTGCGATCTTGCAGAAAATACAATTATCCAACGCCGTACTCCTGGGAAACAAGGGAATGGGAAAGTGCGCAGGACGCTCAGTCCTTGCGGGCAGCCTTTTCTTCCAGGCCAGAGAGGCCTTCGCGGCGCGCCAGTTCGTTGAGCACATCCTGTGGGCTCAGCTCGAACTGCGCCAGCAGGACCATGGAATGGAACCACAGGTCGGCGCATTCGTAGAGCACCTTGGACTTGTCGCCCGAAACGCGGGCATCCTTGGCGGCCATCACGGTTTCGGTGGCCTCCTCGCCGATCTTCTTGAGGATGGCGTCATCGCCCTTGGAGAACAGCTTGGCGACGTAGGATTTCTCCGGATTGCCGCCGTTGGCCAGCTTGCGCGACTCGATGACTTCGGCCAGTCGCTTCAGGGTTTCACTCATGATGGGGTCTTGTCGCTGTCCACGGGCTTGGGGATGGTCTTGCGCACGCGCTTGGGCTTGGCAGCCGGCTCGGCTGCGGCGGCCACCGGACCACCGCCGGCCCCCGGCTGCAGATCCTTCAGCACCGGCTCCACCGTGACCCATTCGCCGCTGTCGGCGCTGCCTTCGAATTTCTGGAAGAAGCAGGAATGACGGCCGGTATGGCAGGCAATGCCGGCCACCTGCTCGACCTTGAGCAGCACCACGTCTTCGTCGCAGTCCAGGCGGATTTCGTGCACTTTCTGGAAATGACCTGATTCTTCACCTTTGTGCCAGAGCTTCTTGCGCGAGCGGCTCCAGTAGACCGCCTGGCCGATCTCCACGGTGCGCGCCAGCGCCTCGCGGTTCATCCAGGCGAACATCAGCACATCATTGGATCCGACTTCCTGGGCGATCACCGGCACCAGGCCGACTTCGTCCCATTTGACCTTGTTGAGCCATTTGGCGCTGATGCTCATGCCAGCCTCATGGAAATGTTCTGGTCGGCCATGAAGCGCTTGGCTTCCTGCACGGTGTGCTGGCCATAGTGGAAGATGCTGGCGGCCAGCACCGCATCGGCCTTGCCCTTGGTGATGCCGTCGGCCAGGTCCTGCAGGCCGCCCACGCCACCCGAAGCAATCACGGGGATGCTGACGGCTTCCGAGACCGAACGCGTCAGGTCGAGGTCGAAACCGCTCTTGGTGCCGTCACGGTCCATGCTGGTCAGCAGGATCTCGCCCGCGCCCAGCTGCGCCATCTTGCGTGCCCATTCGACCGCGTCCAGGCCGGTGGCCTTGCGTCCGCCGTGGGTATAGACCTCCCACTTGCCGTCGCCGGCGCGCTTGGCGTCGATGGCCACCACGATACATTGGGAGCCGTATTTGTTGGCGGCATCGGCCACCAGCTGCGGATTGGTCACCGCCGAGGTGTTGATGCCGACCTTGTCGGCCCCGGCGTTGAGCAGGCGGCGCACATCTTCCACCGCGCGCACGCCGCCACCCACCGTCAGGGGGATGAAGACCTGCGAGGCCACGGCTTCGATGATGTCCAGGATCAGGTCGCGGCCATCGGAGGACGCGGTGATGTCGAGGAAGGTCAGCTCATCGGCGCCCTGCTCGTCGTAACGGCGCGCGATCTCGACCGGATCGCCGGCATCGCGCAGCTCCAGGAAATTGACGCCCTTGACCACGCGACCAGCGGTCACGTCCAGGCAAGGGATGATGCGTTTTGCAAGGGCCATGTTATTTGCTGCCGGAGAGGCGGTTGGCTTCCAGTTCGCGCGTCAGTTCATCCGCACGATCCTGGCCGCTGCGCAGGTCCAGCGTCCCTTCGTAGATGGAACGGCCGCAGATGACGGCTTCGATGCCTTCATCCTCGACCCGGCACAGCGCCTCGACGTCGCCCACGTGGTGCACGCCGCCCGAGGCGATGATGGGAATGGTCACGGCCTGCGCCAGGCGCACCGTGGCCTCGATATTGACGCCGCCCATCATGCCGTCGCGGCCGATGTCGGTGTAGACGATGGCTTCGCAGCCATAGCCTTCGAACTTCTGCGCCAGGTCCACCACTTCGTGGCCGGACAGCTTGCTCCAGCCATCGGTGGCGACCTTGCCGTCCTTGGCATCCAGGCCCACGATGATCTGGCCGGGGAAGGCGCTGCAGGCGTCATGCAGGAAGCCGGGATTCTTCACCGCGGCGGTGCCGATGATGATGTAGGAGAGACCATCGTCCAGGTAGCGTTCGATGGTGTCCAGGTCGCGGATGCCGCCACCGAGTTGCACCGGGATTTCCTCGACGTCGTTCTCTTCGGCGAAGCTGGCGACCGCCTTCAGGATGGCCTTGACCGCCGCCTCGTTCTTGGGCTTGCCGGCGAAGGCACCGTTGAGGTCCACCAGGTGCAGGCGGCGCGCGCCCTGCTTGAGCCAGTGCAGGGCCATTTCCGCCGGATCTTCGGAGAAAACGGTGGCTTGTTCCATATCACCTTGTTTGAGGCGTACGCAATGACCGTCTTTCAGGTCGATGGCGGGTATGAGCAGCATGGCTAGGGGATGACTAGTCAGTAAAAAAGAAGGGTTGGCGACGGTCTGCGGCGAGGTTCTTGCCGGAAAGGCAAAAAATCAAGGTTTCCAGTGTACGAAATTCCGATACAGCTGCAAACCCGCCGAGGCACTTTTTTCCGGGTGGAACTGGGTTGCAAAAATATTATCGCGGGCCACGGCACAAGCGAAGTCACGGCCATACGGCGTTTGGCCAACGATCTGCGACGATTCGGCCGGGACGGCGTAATAGCTGTGGACAAAATAGAAGAAGGCGTTATCGGCAATTCCTTCCCACAGCGGATGGGCGCTGGTCTGGTGCACATGGTTCCAGCCCATCTGCGGCACCTTGAACAGCGATCCATCATCCTGGCGCACGCCTTCGAGCTCGAAGCGCACCACCTTGCCGGGCAGCAGGCCCAGGCCGGGCGTGTCGCCTTCTTCACTCCAGTCGAACAGCATCTGCTCGCCCACGCACACGCCGAACAGCGGCTTGGTGCGGGATGCTTCGAGGACCGCATCCTGCACGCCCGATTCGCGCAGGCTGCGCATGCAATCGGGCATGGCACCCTGGCCGGGCAGGACCACGCGGTCGGCGGCGCGGATATCGGCGACTTCGCCGGAGATGCGCACGTCGGCTTCAGGCGCGACATGGCGCAGCGCCTGCGCCACCGAGCGCAGGTTGCCCATGCCGTAATCGACTACAACAATTTTATTCATGGCGACATTGAACGGCGCTCGCGCGCCGGGAAACCCAGATGAGTTAGCGATACCCTGCGTTTTACAGGCTGCCCTTGGTGGACGGAATCGTACCCGCAGCGCGCGGATCAAGTTCCACGGCCATGCGCAGCGCGCGGCCGAAGGCCTTGAACACGGTTTCGGCCTGGTGGTGGGCATTCACGCCACGCAGGTTGTCCACGTGCAGGGTCACCTGCGCATGATTGACGAAACCGTGGAAGAACTCGCTGGTCAGGTCCACATCGAAGGAACCGATCATCGAGCGGGTAAAGGGAATGTGGTATTCCAGGCCGGGACGGCCGGAGAAATCGATCACCACGCGCGACAGGGCTTCGTCCAGCGGCACGTAGGCGTGGCCGTAGCGGCGGATGCCCTTCTTGTCGCCGATGGCCTTGGCGAAGGCCATGCCCAGGGTGATGCCCACGTCTTCCACCGTATGGTGCGCGTCGATGTGCAGGTCGCCCTTGGCGTGGATGTCCAGGTCGATCAGGCCGTGGCGGGCGATCTGGTCCAGCATGTGATCCAGGAAGGGCACGCCGGTATCCAGCTTCTGCTGGCCGGTGCCATCCAGGTTGATCGCAACGCGGATCTGCGTCTCGTTGGTATTGCGGACGACTTCGGCGGTTCTCGGTGTAGACATGGTCGGGGTTGGACGGGGTTCTATCGTTGGTAATGCGTGATGCCTGCTTGCCTGCGGTGGACCTTCAAACCTTCACTGCTCGCGCAGTGCATCTTTCAGGGCCGTCAGGAAGATGGCGTTTTCTTCATCCGTGCTGACGGTAATGCGCAAACAGTTTTGCAGCAATACGTGCATTCTACCGGCATTTTTGACAAGTACCCTGCGCGCCAGCAAGGCGGCGCAGACTTTATCGGCTTCCGGGACGCGGATCAGGATGAAATTGGCTGCCGAAGGAAACACCTCCACCCCCTCCAGCGCCGCCAGTTCGGCCGCCAGCACGCTGCGCGCCTCACGCAGCTGCGCCGCCTGCGCCTCCAGCACCTGCAGGTGTTCCAGCACGAACAGCGCCGCCGCTTCGGTGAGCATGTTGACGTTGTAGGGCGGGCGCACCTTGTCCAATTCGCGCAACAGCGCCGGGGCCGCCGACAGGTAGCCCAGGCGGATGCCCGCCAGCCCCAGCTTGGAGACCGTGCGCATCACCACCAGGTTGTTGTGCTGCGGCAATGCCGGCATCAGCGTCGATGCAGCGAAAGGCTGGTAAGCCTCGTCCACCACCACCAGGCCATAGGGTGCGGCGGCTTCGATGATGCGCAGCACGTCGGCCATCGGATAGAGCGTGCCGGTCGGATTGTTGGGATAACCCAGCCAGGTGATGACCGGCTTGTGTTGCTCGATGGCTGCCAGCATCGCGGGCAGGTCCAGCGTCAGGTCCGCGCGCAGTGGCACACCCACATAATCCAGCCCGGCCATTTTTGCCGAGACACCATACATGACGAACCCCGGTTCCGGTGCCAGGATGGTCCGCCCCGGAATGGCACAGGCTACTGAAAGCATGGTGATGAGCTCATCCGAACCATTGCCCAGCAGGACGTCATAGCCCGCAGGCACACCCAGTTGCGTGCAGATGGCGGCTTTGAGGCGGGTATAGGACGGCACCGGATAGCGGTTCAACTCCAGTGCAGCCAGCCGCTGCGCCAGTTCTTCACGCAAGGCCGGCGGCAGCAGGTAGGGATTTTCCATTGCATCGAGCTTGACCATCCCTTCGGCCGAGGGCACGTGATAGGACTGCCAGCCGCGCACCAGCGGGCGGATCACGTTGGCTACCAGGTCGTCCACGGTCTCAGGCTTGGAGGGATTCATCATCTTGGCTCGCAGGTGCCGGCGCATCGAGCGCGTCGAGACGCTGGCGGATCAGTTCGCAATAATCGGGATTGAGTTCAAAGCCGGTGAAGTGGCGACCGCAACGGCGCGCAGCCACGGCGGTCGTGCCGCTGCCCATGAAAGGATCGAGCACCACGCCGCCCGGCGGACAGGAGGCTTTGACCATGCGCTCCACCACTTCCAGCGGTTTTTGCGTGGGATGGTCGGCGCGCTCTTTATGTTCACGATGCAGGCGCGACACACTCCATACATCCTTGGGGTTGTAGCCCATTTCCAGCCACTTGGCCCCGACGAAGATGGAGCGTGAACGCGCCTTCTTGGTCTGGGCATCGTAGGGAATGCGGATGGCATCGAGATCAAAGAAATAATCCTTGGCCCGCGCGAAGAAACCGATGGTGTCATGCACCGAGGAATAGCGCCGGGTGCTGCCGCCCATGGAGGGCACGCGGCGATCCCAGATGATCTCGTTGACCATGGTCATGCGCTGCTTGAGCATCACGAAGATTTCCGGCGAATTGCGCCAGGTCAGGAAGATGTAGAGACTGCCATTGGGCTTCAACTTGGGCAGCGCGGCATCGATCCACTGCTCGGTCCACGACAGATAAGCGGCCGTATCGAGCTTGTCGGAATCGTTGCCGTAATCCTTGCCCAGCCCATAGGGCGGATCGGCGATCATCAGGTCGACGCTGCCATCGGGAATGCGCGCCAGGCCAGCGGTGGCCGAGAGCGCATCCTCGCAGAATACGCGGTCCAGCCAGCCGGCACCTGCGAGGGAGTCGGTGGCGGAGGTCATCCTGTCACTTCCTGAGCCGCAGTTCGGCCGAGCGGGCGTGCGCCTGCAAGCCTTCACCGTAAGCCAGTTCGGCGGCGATCTTGCCCAGCGTCTGCGCGCCCTCTTCCGAGACACGGATGATGCTCGAACGCTTCTGGAAGTCATACACGCCCAGTGGCGAGGAGAAGCGTGCAGTGCGCGAAGTCGGCAGCACGTGGTTGGGACCAGCGCAGTAGTCGCCCAGCGATTCGGAGGAGAAGCGTCCCAGGAACATGGCACCGGCGTGACGGATCTGGTCCGCCCACTGCTGCGGCTCCTGCGCGGAAATCTCCAGGTGCTCGGCGGCGATCATGTTGGCGATCTCGCAGGCTTCTTCCATGTCGCGCACCTTGACCAGGGCGCCACGGTCGGTGAGCGAAGTGCGGATCACGTCCTTGCGCGGCATGTCTTCCAGCAGGCGGTTGATCGAAGCTTCCACCTTGGCGATGTAGTCCGCATCCGGGCACAGCAGAATGGATTGCGCCAGCTCGTCGTGCTCGGCTTGCGAGAACAGGTCCATGGCGATCCAGTCGGGATCGGTCGCGCCATCGCAGATCACCAGGATCTCCGAAGGACCGGCAATCATGTCGATGCCCACCACGCCGAACACGCGGCGCTTGGCGGCGGCCACATAGGCATTGCCGGGACCAACGATCTTGTCCACCTGCGGGATGGTGGCGGTGCCATAGGCCAGCGCGCCCACGGCTTGCGCACCACCGATGGTGAAGACACGGTCCACGCCGGCAATGGCGGCTGCGGCCAGCACCAGTTCATTCTTCACGCCATCCGGGGTCGGCACGACCATGATGACTTCCTGCACACCGGCCACCTTGGCCGGAATCGCATTCATCAATACCGACGAAGGATAGGCGGCCTTGCCGCCCGGCACGTAGATGCCCACGCGATCCAGCGGCGTGACCTTCTGGCCCAGCTCGGTGCCATCGGCTTCGCGATACAGGAAACCATCCGAGCCGCATTCCTTCTTCTGGCGCTCGTGATAAGCGCGCACGCGGTCGGCGGCGGTCTGCAGCGCATGGCGGCGCGCCTCGGGCAGGCCTGCCAGTGCGGCTTGCAGGGCATCCTTGCCGATTTCCAGGCCAGCCACGGAAGCGGCCTGCAGGCGGTCGAAGCGCTGGGTGTATTCCAGTACGGCGACATCGCCGCGCGCCTTCACATCGGCCAGGATGGTCGCTGCAGCGCGGTCGATGGCCTCGTCTTCACTGGCTTCGAAGGCCAGCACGGCCGACAGCTTGTCACGGAAGCCGGCTTCGGCGGAATCGAGTTTTCGGATGGCAATGCTCATGGTCTCACCTGCTCTGCGAAGATATCTGGGGTCGTGGGATTACTTGGCCTTGGAAGCCTTCTCGAAGGCATCGAGAATCGGCTGCAGGCGCTCGCGCTTCAACTTCAGCGCGGCCTGGTTCACCACCAGGCGCGAGGAGATGTCGATGATGTGCTCGACTTCCACCAGCTTGTTGGCGCGCAGCGTGCCACCGGTGCTGACCAGGTCGACGATGGCGTCCGACAGGCCCACCAGCGGGCCCAGTTCCATCGAGCCATACAGCTTGATCAGGTCCACGTGCACGCCCTTGGCGGCGAAGTGCTCGCGCGCGGTATTGACGTACTTGGTCACCACGCGCAGGCGCGCGCCCTGGCGCACCGCGCTGGCGTAGTCGAAACCTTCCTGCACCGCCACCGACAGGCGGCATTTGGCGATGTTCAGGTCGATGGGCTGGTACAGGCCTTCACCGCCGTGCTCCATCAGCACGTCCTTGCCGGCCACGCCGAAATCGGCCGCGCCGTATTGCACGTAGGTCGGTACGTCCGAGGCGCGCACGATGATGACGCGCACGTCGGGGTCATTGGTCGGCAGGATCAGCTTGCGCGAGGATTCGGGATCCTCGGCCACGGTAATGCCGGCGGCCTTGAGCAGCGGCAGGGTCTCTTCGAAGATACGGCCCTTGGACAGCGCCAGCGTCAGTTGTTGGGTCATGATGGTGTGCGTTTTCTGGGGTCCGTCAATTTACTTGATACGTTCGATATCGGCACCGATGGCCGACAGCTTGGCTTCCATGCGGTCATAGCCGCGGTCGAGGTGGTAGATGCGTTCCACCACGGTCTCGCCTTGCGCGGCCAGCCCGGCGATGACCAACGAGGCCGACGCGCGCAGGTCGGTCGCCATCACCGGCGCACCGAGGAATTTTTCCACGCCGGTGACAATGGCGGTATTGCCTTCCACATCGATGGCCGCACCCAGGCGATTCAATTCCTGCACGTGCATGAAACGGTTCTCGAAGATGGTCTCGGTGACGTGGCTGGTACCTTCGGCCAGGCAGTTCAAGGCCATGAACTGCGCCTGCATGTCAGTCGGGAAACCCGGATATTCGGTGGTGCGGAAGCTCACCGCCTTGGGACGGCGCGCCATCTGGATGCGGATCCAGTCTTCACCCGAGGTGAGGATGGCACCGGCGTCACGCAGCTTGTCCAGTGCAGCATCCAGCAAACCGGCGCGGGTGCGGTGCAAGGTCACGTCGCCACCGGTGGCGGCGACAGCGCACAGGAAGGTGCCGGTCTCGATGCGGTCCGCGATGACTTCATGTTCGGCACCGTGCAGCTTCTCCACACCCTGGATGACCAGGCGGTCGGTACCGATGCCCTCGATCTTGGCGCCCATTTTCACCAGCAGATGGGCCAGATCGCCGACTTCCGGCTCACGCGCGGCGTTTTCCAGCACGGTCTCGCCATCGGCCAGGGCCGCGGCCATCAGGAGGTTCTCGGTGCCGGTCACGGTGATCATGTCGGTGACGATGCGCGCACCCTTGAGACGCTTGGCCTTGGCATGGATGTATCCGGCCTCGATATGAATTTCCGCGCCCATCGCCTGCAGTCCCTTGATGTGCTGGTCCACCGGACGTGAACCAATGGCACAACCGCCGGGCAGCGACACCTTGGCCTGGCCGAAGCGCGCCAGCAAGGGGCCCAGCACCAGGATCGAGGCACGCATGGTCTTGACCAGTTCATACGGCGCTTCCGGGCGGGTGATGTCGTTGCCGTTGAGGACCAGCTGCTCGCCGTTCTCGCGCACGCGCAGGCCCATCTGGCTCATCAGCTTGGTAATGGTGACCACGTCCTGCAGGTGCGGCACATTGGAGAGCACCAGGTCGCCATCGGTGAGCAGGCCCGCGCACAAGATGGGCAGGGCGGCGTTCTTGGCACCGGAAATGGTGACGTCACCGGAGAGGCGCTTGCCGCCACGGATCAAAAGCTTGTCCATCGTGTTGCCTTATTTCTGGAATTCTTCGGGGGTCAGGGTCTTCATCGACAGCGCGTGGATTTCTTCACGCATGCGGTCGCCCAGGGCGGCATAGACCAGCTGGTGGCGCTGAATCAGGCGCTTGCCGGTGAAAGCTTCGGCGACGATGACGGCGGTGAAGTGCTGGCCATCGCCCTCCACTTCCAGGTGCTGGCAGTCGAGGCCGGCGGCGATATAGCTTTTGACGAGTTCAGGTGTGGGTAGCATGGTGAGGCTCTTCACGGGAATGGGGGAGATGGCGGGGCGCGGCGTGCTCAATGCGAACCTGCGCGCAGCTTGTAGCCGCTCTTGAGCATGCGTACGGCCAGGGTCGACAGCGCCACGAAGAACACGGCGACGATACCGAGGCTGGTCATGGGGGGAATGTCGGACTGGCCGAAGAAGCCGTAGCGAAAACCGTCGATCATATAAAAAAACGGGTTGAAATGCGATACCGCCTGCCAGAACGGGGGCAGCGAGTGTATCGAATAGAACACGCCGGCCAGGAAGGTCAGCGGCACGATCAGGAAATTCTGGAACGCCGCCAACTGGTCGAATTTCTCCGCCCAGATCCCGGCAATCAGGCCCATGGTGCCCAGGATGCCGGCACCCAGCAGGGCGAACACCAGGATCCACAGGGGGGCGACGAAGTCCAGGTGACCGAACCAGACGGTGACCACGAACACGCCCGCACCCACCATCAGGCCGCGCACCACGGCCGCCAGCACGTAGCCGCCGAACAATTCCCAGTGGGACAGGGGTGTCAAGAGCACGAACACCAGGTTACCGGTGATCTTGGACTGGATCAGCGAGGACGAACTGTTGGCAAAGGCATTCTGCAACACGCTCATCATCACCAGGCCTGGCACCAGGAAGCCGGTGTAGTTCACCCCCGGATAGACCTGCACGCGATCCTGCAGCACGTGGCCGAAGATCAGCAAGTACAGCAGGGCCGTGACGATGGGCGCAGTGATGGTCTGGGTGGCGACCTTCCAGAAACGCAGGATTTCCTTGTAGAACAGGGTACGGAAACCGATCATTTTTCATCTCCCATGATCTGGATGAAGACGTCTTCCAGGTCGGCCTGCTGCAATTGCAGATCATCGATCTCCGCGCCCGAGGCGCGCAGCGTGGCCAGGATGGGTTCGACTTCCTTGTAGTCATTCACGCGCAGCGTGTACTTGTTGGCGGCATTGCCGGCCAGCAGCTCCTCTGGATGGGTGACCAGCGCCTTGAGGCCATCGGGCAGGCTGCCGCGCTTCAGTCGCAGCACCATCTGCGAACCGGAGATGCGGCGAATCAGCGCATCGGTCGAATCCAGCGCCACCACCTTGCCGAACTTGAGCATGGCGATGCGATTGCACAGGGCCTGGGCTTCTTCCAGGTAGTGCGTGGTCAGCACGATGGTATGCCCCTCGCGGTTGAGGCGGCCGATGAACTGCCACAGGGTCTGGCGCAGTTCCACGTCCACCCCGGCGGTCGGCTCATCGAGCACGATGACCGGCGGCTTGTGTACCAGCGCCTGGGCCACCAGCACGCGCCGCTTCATGCCGCCGGAGAGCGCGCGCATGTTGGTATCGGCCTTGTTGGTGAGGTCGAGGTTGTCCATGACCTCGTCGATCCACTTGTCATTGTTGGTCAGGCCGAAATAACCGGACTGCATGCGCAAGGTCTCGCGCACGGTGAAGAAGGGATCGAAGACCAGTTCCTGCGGCACCACGCCCAGGTTCATGCGCGCGCCGCGATAGTCGCTGACCACGTCATGCCCGTGGATGGTGACCGAGCCGGAATCGGCCCGATTCAGGCCGGCGATGATGGAAATCAACGTGGTCTTGCCGGCGCCGTTGGGGCCGAGCAGACCAAAGAATTCACCTTCTTCGATTGCCAGCGACACACCACCCAGCGCCTGCAGGGACTGGTAGCGCTTCTTGATGTCTGTGATTTGGAGAGCGGCCATTGCCTCGCCCGTTCAATACGTTACTTGCCAGAAAGAAATAAGGAGCCAGGAGTTCCACCGGGGAATCCGCTGTCCGCCTCGCCTCGACCGCGCCATCCTCCCGACGTGGGAAGCGTATGACGCAGTCATGTTGTCGTTGCGCTATGAAATAGCCGGAATGTTTTGCCGATGCCGACGGGCGGGAGAATGCCTGGCGGAAACGTGATCCGCTGCCAACGCCGCCAGCGCGCCTGCAAAACCTTCGATTATAGGGGAATTCGATATTCCGGGCCGCCGTAGCACGGGCTTCCCGGCACCCGGGAGCCCGGGCCGCAAGGAGAAAACGCGATCAGTGATGTCGATCGGTAGCGGAGGTCGGCGCGCTTGCGCCTTGCAGCAGCGCGGTCACGCCGTAGAGATCGGCCAGGCTCTGCAGGTTGGCCGGCAAGGGACCGAAGTCCAGTGCGGCGCCGCGCCCGGCAGCGGCACGCCGCCAGGCCAGCAGGGTCGCCACGGCCGAGGAATCGACCACGGCCACCTCGCTGACGTCAATGCTGGCCTGGCCGGCGGCGATGGCCGACAGGCCTTCGCGCAGGACGGTGCTGGCATTGGTGAAGGTCAGCGAGGAGCCGGGCTTGAACATGGTGCGTTCTTTCGGTTCAGGAGATTGGTCGATGAACGGAAACAGCTTACTTCTTGCCGTTGCCGCGTGCGGCCAACTGCTGGTTCTTGTCGGTCAGCGCCTTGATCAGGCCGTCGATGCCACCCTTGCTGATCTCGTTGGAGAAGGTGCCGCGATAGGCTTCCACCAGCCAGGCGCCCAGCACGTTGACGTCATACAGCTTCCAGCCGTCGGGCTTCTTTTCCAGGCGATAGCTCAACTGGATCGGCTCGCCGCCGCGCGAGGAGATCACCTGCGAATTCACTTCCACTTCGGTATCGGTCGGGGCGGCGCGCAGCGGCTTGAATTCGATCTTCTGGTCACGCACCTGCGACAACGCGCCGGAGTAGGTGAATACCAGCAGGCTGCGGAACTGGGTAATCAGCTGCTTCTGCTGATCCGGGGTGGCCTGGCGCCAGTAGCGGCCGGCGGCCAGCTGGGTCATGCGCTCGAAGTCGACGTAGGGCAGGATCTTCTGCTCCACCAGCTGCATGATGCGGGTGTTGTTGCCGGACTGGATATCCTTGTCATTCCTGGCCGTATCCAGCACTTCCGAGCTGATGCGCTTGACCAGCGCGTCCGGGGCTTCCTGGGCGGACGCTGCGCCGGAGAAGGACAGCGCGGGAACCGCGAAGGCAGCGATAGCGAAAAGTTTGGTAAGCATCTTCATAAGTCGGTTTTCCATTCGAGTCAGCAGAAGGTGCCGGGGCTGCCCGGGCTGCATCGCAATGAATCGCGATGCGTGCGCCGACGGCAGCCGGCATGTCCTTCGAAGCCCGCCCGGGAGCGGGGTTCCCGTGCCGTCACAGTTCGGCACGGATGTTACAGATTGCCCTCGGAGGGCAAAGAAACTGGGCAGACAGCGCAGATTGGGCAATTGGTCCGCATTTCAAGACAAGACTGCGGCACCGCAAGCGAGACCGCGGCCTCCCCGCCGCTCAGCGGGGCAAGGCCAGAGGCCATCAGGGCTTGATCGTTTCTTCCTTCTGCTCGCGGCCGCTGAAGCCACCATTGATCTGGCTCTGGCGGCGTTGCAGGTAGGCGTCGCGCACGAAGTCGTACTTGTCCAGAGCGGCATCTTCCAGCAGGGTCGAGGCATCCAGCAACTGGGCGCGGCGGTCGACGATGCGGACCACGGCTCCAACGTTGCGCCAGCGGGTCGGGCGCTTGTAGGTCCACAGGTCGCCGTACAGGTCCACCGGCATGCCGGCAGTGTCACGCAGCGTGGACGGGCCGAAGAACGGCAGCACCACGTACGGGCCGGAGCCGACGCCCCACTTGCCCAGGGTCTGGCCGAAATCGGACTTCTCGCGCGGCAGGCGGGCTTCGGTCGCCACGTCCAGCACGCCACCCAGACCGAAGGTGGTGTTGATGGCCACACGCATGAAGGTCGAGACGCCCTGCTCGATACGGCCCTGCAGCAGCTGGTTGATGGACGACCAGACATCGCCGATGTTGCCGAAGAAGTTGCCCACGCCATGCTGGATCGGGGTCGGTACCACGGTGTCATAGGCTTGCGCGGCGGGCTTCAGGGCCACCTTGTCGACCGTGTCGTTGAAGCTGAACATGGTGCGGTTGAAGCCTTCCAGCGGATCGTTCGGATTGTTGCTGGTGCTGGCGCAGCCGGTCAGGGCGGCGGCCGCCAGGGTCAGGGCGCCGAGACGGCCTGCGTAGACGGTGCTGATGGTTTTTTTATTCATTTGATTCATTTGGAATCATCCTTTCCCTCTGCCGCCTTGCTGTACAGGAATTGACCGATGAGGTTTTCCAGAACGATGGCGGATTGTGTCATCTTAATCGTATCGCCCGCGGCCAGGTTAGCAGTATCGCCGCCTGGCTCGATGCCGATGTATTGTTCACCCAACAGACCCGAGGTCAGGATCTTGGCCGAGCTGTCCTTGGGGAATTTGTAGCTTTCGTTCATATTCAGCGTGACCACGGCGCGGAAGGTCTGGTCATCGAAGCGGATCGAATCCACCCGGCCCACGACCACACCGGCGCTCTTGACCGCCGCACGCGACTTCAGGCCGCCGATGTTGTCAAAATTGGCCTTGAGGGCATAGGTCTTCTGGCCGAAGGACATCGAGCTCATGTTGCCGACCTTGAGCGCCAGGAACGCCAGCGCGGCCACACCGGCCAGCACGAAGATTCCTACCCAGGCATCCAGAGATTTACGTTGCATATTGAACCCTTTTTCTACCCTTTTATTCACATCATTGCGCCCCGACCGGGCGCTTGTCCAAGCACTGCGGCACTCAGCTGAACATCAGTGCAGTCAGCAGGAAATCCAGGCCCAGCACGGTCAGCGAGGCGATCACCACGGTCCGGGTGGTGGCCCGGGCCACGCCTTCGGGGGTTGGCTGCGCCTCATAGCCTTGGAACAGCGCCACGAAGGTGACGGCGATACCGAAGACGATGCTCTTCAACACGCCATTGGCGATGTCATTCCACACATCCACGCCGCCCTGCATCTGCGACCAGAAGGCGCCTTCATCCACGCCGATCAGCAGCACCCCGACCACATAGCCGCCCAGCACGCCGACGGCGCTGAAGATGGCCGCCAGCACCGGCATGGCGATCACGCCAGCCCAGAAGCGCGGGGCCACCACGCGTTGCAGCGGGTTCACGGCCATCATTTCCATGGCAGAAAGTTGCTCGCCGGCCTTCATCAGTCCGATCTCGGCGGTCAGCGAGGTCCCGGCGCGGCCGGCAAACAGCAGGGCCGTCACCACCGGCCCCAGTTCACGGGTCAGCGACAAGGCTACCAACAGACCGAGCGCCTGTTCCGAACCATACTTGTTGAGCGTGTAATAGCCCTGCAGCCCCAGCACGAAGCCCACGAACAGGCCCGACACGGTGATGATCACCAGCGAGTAGTTGCCGATGAAGTGGATCTGGTCGGTGATCAGGCGCGGGCGACGCAGCAGGCCCAGGGAGGCGCCCAGCATATTGATGAACATGCGTCCGGCAAAGCCGACCCCGACCACGAATTCGCGCACGCTGCGGCCGAGGCCGCTGACGAAACCGGCGATCATGCTGCACCTCCCAGGCCCAGGTCCTCGGCCAGCGATTTGCCGGGATAGTGGAAGGGCACCGGGCCATCCGCCTGGGCGTGGACAAATTGCTTCACATAGGGATCGGTGGATTCACGCATTTCTTGCGGTGTCCCCTGCGCCACGATCTTGCCGGCCGACAGGAAATACACATAGTCGGCAATGGCGAAGGATTCATTGACGTCGTGCGACACCAGGATCGAGGTCGAGCCCAGGGCATCGTTGAGCCGGCGAATCAGATTGGCGGTCACGCCCATGGAAATCGGATCGAGCCCGGCGAAAGGTTCGTCATACATGATCAGCGCCGGATCAAGCGCGATGGCCCGTGCCAGCGCCACCCGGCGCGCCATGCCGCCGGAGATCTCGGCGGGTTTGAGCGAGGCGGCATTGCGCAGGCCCACGGCGTTGAGCTTCATGAGCACCAGGTCGCGGATGAGCGTTTCATCCAGATCGGTATGCTCGCGCAGCGGGAAGGCCACGTTGTCGAACACCGTCATGTCGGTAAAGAGCGCGCCGTTTTGGAACAGCATGCCCATTTTGCGACGCAACACGTAGAGTTGTTTAGTCGCCAGCGACGGCACATTCTCGCCATCGACTTCCACCCTGCCCTCCTGCGGCTGCAGCTGCCCGCCGATCAGGCGCAGGATGGTGGTCTTGCCGGATCCGGAACCGCCCATCACCGCCACCACCTTGCCACGCGGGAAGTCCATCTGCAGACCGGTCAGGATAGGCCGGTCGCCATAACGGAAGTGCAGATCGCGGATTTCGACGATATTAGTCAAAGCAGGCAAAGGGATTCGTTGAGGATTTGGGAAAACCGACATTGTAGAGCAAATTTTACAAATCGCTTTCAAGAAGGCAATACAGCCTGTAAATGGCGGGAGCCGAAAAGCCCCGTTCTTTACAAGTTGCCTGCATGTTCACTACAAATAACTACAATTTCCGCCAACCAACTAGATGACGATTGAGTCATTTAAATATTGCATCGGCAAAAAATTTCTCATTGCGTGGTGCGTCTGCAACGAAATGGTGCAATGCAGACAATTTTCCGAGACGCGAATCAAGGCTCGCATGTTACCAGTGATGGGGAGATACCACAGCGCGGGGGTGCGAAAGGATGCTGCATCGCAAAGCTGGGGCTTGGGCCGTGCGGCTTGCTACAATGTCGGTTTTGCTTTCGGAAGAATCTGTCATGAGCCTCAAATGCGGCATCGTGGGTCTGCCCAACGTCGGTAAGTCCACTCTTTTCAACGCGCTGACCAAGGCGGGCATCGCCGCCGAGAACTATCCGTTCTGCACCATCGAGCCCAATGTCGGCATCGTGGAAGTGCCCGATCCGCGTCTGAAGGCGCTGGCCGAGATCGTCAAGCCCGAGCGCATCCTGCCGGCGACGGTGGAATTCGTGGACATCGCCGGCCTGGTGGCGGGTGCCTCCAAGGGTGAAGGTTTGGGCAACCAGTTCCTGTCGCACATTCGCGAGACGGACGCCATCGTCAACGTGGTGCGTTGTTTCGAAGATCCGAACGTGATCCACGTGGCCGGCCGCGTGAGCCCGCTGGACGACATCGCCGTGATCCAGACCGAACTGGCGCTGGCCGACATGGGTACGGTCGAGAAGGCCATCCACCGCGAGCAGAAGAAGGCCCGTTCCGGCGACAAGGATGCCGCCAAGCTGGTGGCCCTGCTGGAGCGCATCATGCCGGCGCTGGACGAAGCCAAGCCGGTGCGCGCGCTGGGCCTGGATGCCGAAGAGATGCTGCTGATCAAGCCGCTGTGCCTGATCACGGCCAAGCCGGCGATGTACGTGGCCAACGTTTCCGACAGCGGTTTCACCGACAACCCGCTGCTGGACCAGCTGACTGCCTACGCGCAGGAACAGAACGCGCCCATCGTGGCCATCTGCGCGGCCATCGAAGCCGAGATCGCCGACCTGGACGACGCCGACAAGGCCGACTTCCTGGCCGACATGGGCATGGAAGAGCCGGGCCTGGATCGCCTGATCCGCGCGGCCTTCAAGCTGCTGGGTCTGCAGACTTACTTCACCGCTGGCGTCAAGGAAGTGCGCGCCTGGACGGTGCCGGTGGGCGCCACCGGCCCGCAGGCAGCTGGCGTGATCCACACCGACTTCGAACGCGGCTTCATTCGTGCGCAGACCATTGCCTTTGAGGACTTCATTGCCTTCAAGGGTGAGACCGGTGCCAAGGAAGCGGGCAAGATGCGCGCGGAAGGCAAGGAGTATGTGGTCAAGGATGGGGATGTGATGAATTTCTTGTTCAATGTCTAAATCGCTGAACACAGCAGCATTGAAGCTCATTCGAAGCTGACAGAAAGACCCCAAATAACATTGGGGTCTTTTTTTTTCGATTGCTGATCTTGATCGGTCGAGTTGCACTCGAGGCAGCTGGGCCTGACTCGCAGTGAGGCCTTTGGAAGAACCGAAATTGAGCGGCTCCTGTTTCAGGTATTATCGCCTGCAAATATCAGAAGCAATTCGGCTAAAAAATAGAACAAGGAAAACCATCCATGTCCATCTGGCTCATCCGCGCCGGCTCCCACGGCGAGTACGAACACAAGTTCATCCAGGAAAACCGCGTCTATGTGACCTGGGATGACCTCGACGTGGATCTCGCCAAAATGTCCGGCCGCAGCGAACTCACCGCCGCGATGACCCAGCGCTACAGCGAAGCCAAGCCCAAGACCATCCAGAACTGGGTCAGCCAGGTCTGGCCCTTCGCCCATGAAATGAAAATCGGCGACCTGGTCGTCATTCCCCTGAAGTCGCAGCCAGCGGTCTACATCGGTGAAATCACCGGGGACTACCAGTGTCAGCCATCCGGCCCCAGCCCCTTCTTCCACTCCCGTACCGTCAAGTGGATAGGCGAGGCCATTCCGCGCACGCACTTCGGGAAGGACTTGCTGTTTTCCTTCGGCGCGTTCATGACCATCTGCCGCATCAAGCGCAACAACGCCGAACAGCGGATCGCAGTGATGCGCAACAAAAACTGGGCCGCCGAGAATTCTCCGGTCGTAAGCAAACTCACGCGTGCTAGTAACAGCGATGAGGAAACCCTAGATATCGACCTCGAAGAATCCGCACGAGACAAAATTGCCGCGCAGATCATGAAGCGCTTCAAGGGCCACGGCCTCACCCGCCTGATCGAAGGCATCCTCAAAGCCCAGGGCTACACGACCTACCGCAGTCCGGAAGGAGCGGATGGCGGGGCCGATATTCTGGCCGGATCCGGGCCACTGGGCTTTTCCACGCCACGCCTGTGCATCGAGGTCAAGTCAGAAGACAATCCCATCGGCCGCGAGCCTGTGGATAAATTACTGGGTGCGATGACCAAGTTCAACGCCGACCAGGGCTTGTTCGTCGCGTGGGGCGGATTCAAGGGCAATGTGCAAAAAGAAATGGCGTCGCAATTCTTCCGCCTGCGTCTGTGGACCCAAAAGGAGATCCTGGAGCAACTCTTCGAGCAATATGATCGCCTCGACGAAGACCTCAAGGCAGAACTGCCCCTGAAGCGCGTGTGGATGGTGGCCTCACAGGAAGAAATTCTCTAAATCATTTCCACTTGTCCACAGCAAGTGCTGTGGACAATTCAATTGGAAGTGATTCTCCACTCATGAGAATCACTTTCTCACCGTCTTCCACTGCTCAACTGCGGCGTCAAAAACGACTGCCTGAAATACTCCCTCACTGCCTCCATGGCTGGCGTAAACGTCACCCCCTTGCGCCAGGCCAGCCCCACATTCATGGCAGGCACGTGATCCATCAGTAGCACCGTCTCGATCCGCAATCCCTCCAGCGACCAGGGCCGATACACCAGGTCCGACAGAATCGCTACCCCCGAACCATTGGCCACCATGCTGCGCACCGCCTCGATGGAACTGGTACGCATGATGATGTTGGGCTTGCGTCCGCTTTGATTCCAGTAACGCAGCGCGGTCTTGTCGGCCTCGTCCACCGTCAGCAGGATGAAGGGCTCATTGGCCACTTCGGACAAATTCACCACCGTGCGCTCGCCCAGCGCGTGCCGTGCCGGCAGCCACAGGCGGCGCACTGACCCGAACAAGGTCTCATAGGCAATCTCGCGGTGACGCAGATTGGATGTCAGCACCACCGCCATGTCGATCTCGCCCTCCACCAGGCTCTGCTCGATCTCCGCGCGCTCCTTCTCATGCACGTGGATCTTGATGCCCGGATAGGACTGCGACAGCCGCTGCAGGTGGTGCGGCAAAAAATACCCCAGCACCGTGTAACTGGCCGCCACCCGCAAACTGCCGCTGGCCGTGTTGTCCGGCAAGGGACTCTTCATCGCATCGTCCACGCTGCGCAGGATCGAATACGCATGGTTGAGGAAATGCCGCCCGCTGTCGGTGAGGATCATCCCCTGCGGAGAACGGATGAACAGCGGTGCCCCCAGCAAAGCCTCCAGTTCCTGGATGGCACTGGTGACCGAGGATTGCGAAATGTGCAGATGGATCGCCGCCTGCGAAATCTGCCCCACTTCCGCTGTGGCCACGAAATAACGGATCTGCCGGAGGGTGATGGCCATGTTTGACGCCCTTCATAAGCTATCGGATTTTTCGATATCAAGCCCTCTGATAATACATCTGTCCAATACCGTTGACGATTTCTATACTCGGTTTCATGTGCTGATTCCGACAGCACCGGAGACCACCAGATGAAGACAATCGACCTGAATTCGGACATGGGCGAAGGCTTCGGCCCCTGGACCATCGGCGATGGCGTCGATGCGGCCATCATGCCCCTGATCAGTTCAGCCAACATCGCCACCGGCTTTCACGCGGGCGATCCCAACACCATGCGGCGTACGGTGGAACAGGCCCGGCAACACGGCGTTGCCATCGGCGCGCATCCCGGCTTCCGTGATCTGGTCGGCTTCGGCCGCCGCCATCTGAATGCGCCGGCCATCGAACTGGTCAACGACATGCTCTACCAGCTCGGTGCCCTGCGCGAGTTCGCCCGCCTCAACGGCATGACCCTGCAGCACATCAAGCCGCACGGCGCGCTCTACATGCACCTGGCCCGCGATGAAGAAGCCGCCCGCGTCTTCGTGCAGACGCTGCGCCAGCTGGACCCGAACTTGCTTCTCTTCTGCATGCACGGCTCGGCGGTCTGGCGCGTGGCGCAGGAACTGCAGCAGGCGGTGGTCTGCGAGTTCTATGCCGACCGCGATTACGACAACAGCGGCTCCATCGTCTTCACCCGCCGCGTCGGTGCGCTCGATCCGGCCCAGGTCGCAGCCAAGGTGCTGCGGGCGTGTCGCGAAGGCGTGGTGCGTACGGTAGAAGGACGCGACATCCCCATCGCCTTCGACTCCGTCTGCATCCACAGCGATACCCCCGGTGCACTGGCGCTGGTGCAGGCCACGCGCAAGAGCCTGGACGCGGCCGACATCGCCATTGCCGCGCCGCGCTGACCCCCCCATTCGTTACGAAGGAGAAAAGTCATGGCAGTCCACGAAGTGCACTCCCCTTTGCCCGGCACCTTCTATCGCCGGTCCAGCCCCGATGCCCCACCCTATGCAGAGGCAGGCGACGTCATCGAAGCCGGCCGCGTGATCGGCCTGATCGAAGTGATGAAACAATTTACGGAATTGCAGGCCGAGCAAGGCGGCAAGCTGCTGGCCTTCCACGTCGGCAACGGCGACCCGGTCGAACCCGGCCAGCTGGTCGCCGTGATCGAGACCGCAGACTGAGGCCGGCATCATGACGACTTCCCTGCGCAAACTCCTCATCGCCAATCGCGGCGAGATCGCGGTGCGCATCATTCGTGCCGCACAAGCCCTGGGCATCAAGACGGTAGCTGCCTGTAGCGAAGCCGATGCCGATTCGCTGGCCGCGCGCATGGCCGACGAAGTCCAACTCATCGGCCCGGCCCGCGCCGACCGCAGCTATCTCAATATGGACGCCTTGCTGAAGGCGGCACGCGACAGCGGTGCCGATGCCATCCATCCTGGCTATGGTTTCCTCTCCGAAAACGCTGCCTTCGCCGAAGCCGTCAGCGCGGCCGGATTGATCTTCGTGGGACCGGAGGCCGATACCATCCGCCGCATGGGCGACAAGGCCGAAGCGCGTCGTACCGCAGCCGCCGCCGGGGTGCCGGTGGTGCCGGGCTCGGCGGGTGAACTGGAGGATATCGCCAGCGCACTGGCCTGTGCCGACGAGGTCGGCTATCCGCTGCTGATCAAGGCCTCTGCCGGAGGCGGCGGCCGTGGCATCCGCATGGCGCGCGATGCCGCCGAACTGGCGCGGGAGTTCCCGCTAGCGCAAGGCGAAGCCCAGGCCGCCTTCGGTTCCGGTGCGGTGTATCTGGAGCGTTTCATCCGCCGTGCGCGCCACATCGAAGTACAGATCCTGGGTGATGGCCAGCGAGCCGTTCACCTGTTCGAACGCGAATGCTCGCTGCAACGGCGTCGCCAGAAGGTTTTCGAAGAAGCCCCCTCGCCAGCGCTCACGCCGCAACAGCGACAGGCCCTCTGCGACAGTGCCGTGCGCCTGGCCGCCCGGTTGCGCTATCGCGGCGCCGGGACGCTGGAATATCTGTTCGACGACGAGAGCGGCGAGTTCTTCTTCATCGAGATGAATACCCGCATCCAGGTCGAGCATCCCGTCACCGAGATGATCACCGGCATCGATCTGGTCCAGGCCATGTTGCGCATCGCCGGTGGAGAGCCGCTGGGCCTGCAGCAGTCCGACATCCGCTTGCAAGGCGCAGCGCTGGAGATGCGCATCAATGCCGAAGATCCCGAGCGCAATTTCTTCCCCTGCCCCGGCACTGTTGCCGAACTGCAGTGGCCGCAGGGCGAGGGCATCCGCGTGGAGAGCCATCTCTATGCGGGCTATCGCATTCCGCCGTATTACGACTCGCTGCTGGCCAAGCTGGTGGTCCATGGCAAGGACCGTACGCAGGCCATCTCCCGCGCCCAGGCGGCGGTTGCTGCCACGCACATCACCGGCATGGCCACCACCTTGCCACTGCATCAGTGGTTGCTGGCCGATGCCCGCGTACAGGCCGCCCGCTTCGATACCGGCGCGCTGGAAAGCTGGCTGGCCGAACGTGCCAACGCACGCACCGCGCAACTTGAGGAGGCCTGAGATGAACCGCACACAAGCCTCACCGGCTACGCCCATTCGCTACAGCATTGCAGGTGACGAACACCTCTTTGCGGAAGTATCGGAGTCGATGTCACTGGAAGCCTTCTTCCGCGCCATGGCCATCACGCGCGCAGTGGAACGGCTGGCATTGCCCGGCGTACTCGATGTCTGCCTGGCCAATGCCTCCTTCCAGATCCGCTTCGATCCCGACCTGATCCATCCGCTGGCCCTGCTGGAACAGGTCAAGGCGCTGGAAAGCAGCACCACAGCCGAGCGCCGCATCGACACGCGCATCATCGAAGTCCCCGTGCTGTATGACGATCCCTGGACCAATGAAACCCAGGCGCGCTTCCGCGACCGTCACCAGGATCCCGCCTCCACCGACCTGCAATACGCGGCGCGCATCAATGGCTACGAGGAAGTGCAAGCCTTCATCGCGGCCCACAGTGGCACGCCGTGGTTCGTCTCCATGGTGGGTTTCGTGGCCGGCCTTCCCTTCATGTACCAGATGGTTGAACAGGACCGGCAACTGCAAGTCCCCAAGTACCTGCGTCCGCGCACCGACACCCCGAAGCTGACACTGGGACACGGCGGCTGCTTCGGGTGCATCTACTCGGTACGCGGTGCGGGCGGTTACCAGATGTTCGGCGTCACGCCTGCGCCAATCTACGATCCGCAACAGGGCCTGCCCTACCTGCAGGAATCGATGGTGTTCTTCCGCGCTGGCGACATCGTGCAATTCAAAGCCATCGATCGCAGCGCGTATGACGCCGCCATCGCGGCCGTAGATGCCGGTCGTTTCGACCTGCGCATCCGCCCGGCGCGTTTTGATCTCGATGCCTTCCAGGCCGATCCCCAGGCCTGCATCCATGCTCTCAAGGAGGCCCTCCATGACGATTAAGGTGAAACAGCCCGGCCTGGCGACCTCGGTGCAAGATGGTGGCCGGGAAGGCTACTACCATCTCGGCATCCCGCCCTCGGGGGCGCTGGACCAGTACGCCCTGCGCAGCGCCAACCTGCTGGTCGGCAACCACGCCACCACCTCCGCGCTGGAGTGCAGCCTGCTCGGACCGCAACTGGAATTCCGGTCTGACGCCCTGGTCGCCGTGACCGGAGCGCGCATGCAGCCGCGTGTGGATGGCAGCGAACGCCCGCTCGATACCGCCTTCATGGTGCGCAGCGGCCAGGTCCTGAGCTTCGACTATCCGAAAGCGGGCGCACGCAGCTATCTCGCCATCGCCGGTGGCATCGATGTGCCGGTGGTGCTGGAAAGCCGTTCGACCTATGCGCTGGGTGCGCTGGGCGGGTGGCAGGGACGCAAGCTGGCCAAGGAGGATGAACTGCCGCTTGGCCGGGCCTCGTCGAAGGCGGTCGAGGGGCGTGCCCTGCCGCTGTCACTAGTGCCGGTCTTTGATCGCGAAGCCACGCTGCGCGTGGTGCCGGGGCTGTATATACATCGGCTCACCGAGGAGGCCGTGGAGCGCTTCTTTGCCGATACCTGGACCGTGGGCTCGGAAGCGGACCGTATCGGCTACCGCTTCAAGGGTGGCCAGGCGATGCAGTTCAAGCCACGCGAACAGCCCTTCGGTGCGGGCTCGGATCCCTCCAACATCGTCGATGCCTGCTATCCCATCGGCTCGATCCAGATCCCCGGGGGCCTGGAACCCATCGTCCTGTTGCGGGATGCAGTCTCCGGCGGCGGCTACGCCACCATCGGCACGGTCATCAGCGCCGACCTCGACCTGATCGGGCAACTGCAGCCCAACCACAAGGCGCAGTTCGTGCGGGTGACGCTGGAGCAGGCCCTGGAGGCCCGCCGCCAGTACCAGCAGCGCTTCCAGCGCCTGAGCAGCCTGCTGGGCAGCTGACACTCCCGCGCAGGTCACACCGCGTTTGACGCTTGTCCCCAGGCCAGTCCGCACAGGCGGCTGCCCTGGGGCCGGGCCCGGCTTTGCCTTCGTCTTCGTACTCGCAGTACGCAGCAACTTGCAGCAACTTGTTGGAACGTCCTTCTTGCCTCTCATCCGCCTCATTGAATCATTGCTTCAACGTCTCTGGAGAAACTGACATGGCCGGCCTATCACACACGCAGAACAAGGAAAACGATCTCTCCACCCACAGCGTCCCCGCCAGCGCGCGCATGGGCAAACTGTCGCTGACGATGGCCTGGTGGGCCGTCTGCAGCGCGATCTTCTACATCGTCGTGGGGGCATCGCTGGCGCTGACCTATGGCGCGCGCAATGCCCTGATCGGCATGGTGCTCTCGGTCATCAGCTACGGACTCATCAATGCCTGCATCAGCCGCTACGCCATGCGCACCGGCCTGTCGGTGGCCCTGTTCTCGCGCATCCTGTTCGGCCGGCTCGGGGCCTCGCTGGCCACGCTGATCTTCTTTTCCACCGCGATCTATTACGCCGTCTTCGAGGGCTCGGTGATTGCGGTGGCCCTGCATCATCTTTATCCCTCACTGCTCTATCCGGTCGCGGCGCTGATCGTGGTGCTCTACAGCGTGCCGCTGGTGTTTGGCAGCGTGCAGAACTGGCTGGACAAGTTCAACGGCGTGCTGCTGCCGTTCTATCTGCTGGGCCTGCTGATGGCGCTGGTGTTGGCGGTGAGCCAGTATGGCTACCAGCCGCAGTGGCTGGACTTCGGCCCGGCAGTGCCGCCGGCGGACGGCTGGTGGAGCTGCTTCACGTATTACATGGGCGTGTGGGTACTGATGATGTTCACCTTCGACTATGCCCGCTTCGGCAAGCCGGAAGATGCGACGTATCACGGCCGCTTCAATTTCGGGATGCCCTTCTACCTGGTCACCATCCTGCTCAATGGTGCCGCCGGCATCTACCTGGCCAGCAGCATTCCGCAGGATGGCCCGCTGTCCGAGGTGTCGGTGGTGATGGCCATCCTCAAGCTGATGGGCTTCTGGGGACTGCTCTTCGTCTGGGTCACGCAGACGCGCATCAATACCGCCAACTACTATCTGGCAACGGTCAACATGCAGGCCTTCTTCGGCAACCTGCTGGGCCTGCACGCCTCGCGCCTGGTGTGGTCGGTGGTGGTCGGCGCAGTGGTCTATGCGCTGATGCTGGCGGACGTGTTTTCCTATCTGCTCAAGGCACTGGCCTATCAGGGCGTGTTCGTGGTGGCCTGGGTTGGCGTGGCGCTGGCGCATATTCTCACCGTACCCGATCACGCTGGCACCGGCGAAGGGTCGGCCGGCATCAACCGTGTCGGACTGGGAGCATGGTTCTGCGGCGTGGTGCCGGGCTTCGTGCTGATGGAGATGACGGGCTTCTGGCCATCGCTGTCGGCACCGCTGACCTTCGTGGCGTCAATGGGGGTGTATGCCCTTTGGCAGCAGCGCGGACGCGCGGGCAAGACCTGGCAGACGGCAGAGTGATTCCGCTCCGGTACAACACCAAGGCACCCACGGGTGCCTTTTTTCATGGCTGAACCATCCTGCGGCCAGCCACCCTGCGACACCGGCCACCGAAGATTTTCGAGGACCGACCAAGCTTAGCGCCGATTGCCCTGATTTGCCCGCCCGGCCAACTTATCCCGCCAAAAAGATCTTGATAGTCTCGAGCGCTTTGACAGCGATCAGGAGATTGGTATGGCAATCATCGGTTTCATCGTGATGGGCGACCGCACCTCACACGGCGGGGTAGTGATGTCGGGTGATCCGACCTGGACGGTGGACGGCCAGCCCATCGCCCGCATCGGCGACAAGGTGAGCTGTCCGCGTTGCAAGCGCGTGGCGACCATCATCAGCAGCCGCTTCCCGACGATCATGGACAACGGCCAGCCTGTGGTCTATGACCAGGACGTCACTGACTGCGGCGCAATCCTCTACTCGCGGCACAACAATCACGCTGGCTGGGGATCGCCAGATGAAGACAGCATCCCGAACGAGCCGCCGCAACAAACCGCCCCGCGCCAGGCACCGCGCTTCCAGGAGCACTTCGTCCTGCGCAACAACACCACCGGAGAATTGCTGGCAGGCGTTCCCTACCTGATCAAGACTGGCGACGGCCGAACGGTGGAAGGCGAGACCGATGCCCACGGCCGCACCGCTGTGGTCTGGACTGATTCGCCGCTGCCGCTGCAAGTGATCGCGCGTCCCAAACCGATGGGTGGTGATGATCCCTACCATGTGCCGGAGTGGCGTAGCGAGGATATCTGATGGGAGAAGGTATCTCGCCATCGTCCCGCCCAATCGGCCGCTCGGGTACGCACCAAGGCCCCAGAGGCCGCATACTGTCGCTCGACAATCCCATGGATCGGAATTACCTGTGCGCGGTGATGTGCATGTGCAATCAGGGGACCAAGCTCAAGGACAGCCTCGGGCGGGCACTGAAGCAGCGCTGTACTACCGCCAGCATCTGGAATGACGAAGAGCGCAACCAGCTGGTCTGGCGCTACAAGGCCGAAGTCGGATACAGCATGGCAAGCCATCCGCCTGCGCCGCTGATGAGTCGGGAACAACCCAATCGTCCCGGCCGGTTTCCGCTCGGACGAGCCATGGCCGATGGGCTGCTCAAATGGCAGCTGGATGGCAAGCCGCAGAAGGGGCTATTGAGGATTCCGGACTGCATCATTCTTGCGACTACAGGCGAAGAGTTGGCCGCCATGCGGGCGTCGAGGAAGATTGATTGGAAGCGGCTGATGCCGGTGCAGGCGAATATTGAGCGGGTGGTGGAGATCAAGTTTGAAGGCGACAAACTGAGCAGAGAACAAATGAGCGACTATCAAACGATCGCAGGGGATCCGGATAAGTTTCGCTTGCTCACGATCGCAGAGTGCGATTGTCAACGCGATTCATCTGCGCCTGTGCAAGACCCCATACGTGCCCCGGTCACTACACCAATGGAACAGGAACGCAAGGCAAAAGATCACTGGTATAGCCGGACGCCGCCTCTCCCTGCCCCCATACCAGCCCCACAACCGGTCAAGCCGCGCTACGGCCCCATCGCATCACAAGACGAAGGTATGCCGCTTGCCGACTATCTCAAAGGTGCCGCAGTGGTCGGCGGCGCGATTCTGGTGGGTGCAATTGCCGTTGCTGCCCTTCCTCTCGAGGCCGCCGGTGCTGCCGCTGCGGCGTTGGTCGTACTGGTAGCCGGTACAAGAACGGCCAATGCGAATCAAAAAGACGAAAAGGATAAACACTGATGAAACATGGTTTGGAGAAAATCGAAGCCCTGCTTCCGGATTTTCAATATGTGGACGATGACCGGATCATCACAAGCGTCGGCCTGACTGCCTCTCTTTATTTCTGGAGCGGCCATACACCGGAGAAACGCCAAGCAATCATTGAATTGTTCGAGGCGTACGAAGAAGCCTACGGAAGCGAATTGAAGTGGGGTTGCGATCCCGAGAGCTGGCAAACCAGAAAACTTGCCGGCAAAAAGTTTCCCAAGCTACGCGACTACGCCGCCAAACTCGATGAAGATGACTGCATCCAGTGGTACCTTTCTTCCGGGGAGCATCGCGAGCAGGCCACGGAATATGCGATCTTCTGCCTGACCGAACGAGGCTGGCACAAGGGCCGCATATCAGAACTTTACTTCCAGCTGCCACGCAGTCACGCTTTCGATCCCCATCATCGCAAGACACTTGACAGCTTGCTCTTGCGCGGGATCGAAACGCTCAACCCCTTCCATGGCCGAGTGGGACTGGCCGCCGTCCTGCCCGAACAAAGTATTCACTACGAACCGGAAGCTTTTGATCTGGCGACACGCTACCGCACGCTCTACATTCCCGGTGCCGGTGACTTCATGCGTGCGCCCTATGGCCCGAAGAGCGTTGACTGGATCACGATCGTAGGCGATGTCCTGGCCGAGCGTTGCGATGGGATCAACGCCTATGCGGATCATTGTCGCCAGCTTGGCATCACATCCATTCGTCACGGAAATTCTCTGGTAATGCGCGCAGGAGAGACGCCGGAAATCGGACCAGTGGAAGAAGCGATATCGGAGGCCTATGCCAGAATCAATGCAGCGCTGCGCCCCTTGCGCGACGCTGCCTACAATTCCATGGGCAGCGCATCCAATTGGGGCGAGCTGCGCTTCAATCGTTTCACCTCTGATCTTTGGATTCGCCGCTTTGATCAGAGAGATGCGTGGCCGCCTGTCTTCCCGCTTGATCCAGCGACCCTGATTGCAGGAAGCATTCCCAAAAAGAAAATCAGATTGAAAACAGGCCAGCCCAGCCCCTGCCATGGCCGCTTCCACCGCCCCGGTACAGAGAAATTCGGCGTGATCCTGATGCCCGGCGACATCGCCCCCTACTGGCTGAACCTGGGACCGCACGGCGAATTCCTCGGACGCGAGGCCATCACCTGGGAACTGCTCGCCGAACTCTAAACCCTTGGCAACCTGAGCGCAGCCCTCAAAAACCCTGACTGGCCGTCGTCCATTCACCGCATTTTTTTCGGCAAACAGACTTGCCCCCTGCGGCGAATACCCCCCATAATCACCGCATGAATCGCGGTGATTACACTTACCTCTGGCAGGCTCCCGACTGGCCCCGATGGCGCTACGACCTCAACGTCCTGGCCGCGCCACTGGCCGAGGTGAGTCATGCGCAAGGCCTGCTGCTGGGCCGGCTGGCCGATGTGGGACTGGGGCTGCGTGATGAAGCCAACCTGCTGGCCCTGACCGAGGACGTCCTCAAAACCAGCGCCATCGAAGGTGAACAGCTCAATCTGGCCTCGGTCCGCTCTTCCGTGGCACGTCGCCTGGGTGTCGACATCGGTGCCTTGGCCCCGGTGGATCGCCACGTGGAAGGGGTGGTCGACATGATCTTCGACGCCACCACGCATCACCGCAAACCACTGACGGCCAAGCGTCTCTTCGGCTGGCATGCGGCCTTGTTCCCGACCGGCTATTCAGGGATGAGCGAAATCATCGTCGGCGACTGGCGCGATGATGCCCAAGGCCCCATGCAAGTAGTCTCCGGTCCACTGCATCGACAGAAAGTCCATTATGAAGCGCCCCCGGCCCGACGCCTGGCGCGCGAGGTGACGCGCCTGCTCAACTGGATCAATACCGCGAATCCGGTAGAGCCCGCCCTGCTGCGCGCGGGCCTGGGGCATCTTTGGTTTGTCACGCTGCATCCTTTCGATGACGGCAACGGACGTATCGCCCGGGCCATCGGCGACCTGCTGCTGGCCCGCGCTGACGGCAGCCCGCAGCGCTTCTACAGCCTGTCGGCGCAAATCCAGCGCGAACGCAAAGCCTATTACGAGATCCTGGAACGCACGCAAAAGGGCGACATGGATGTCACCCCCTGGCTGCTGTGGTTCCTGCAGATGCTGTCAGCTGCGGTGAGCCAGGCGCATCGCACGCTGGATGCGGTACTGGTGAAGGCCCGCTTCTGGCAGAGAATCGCGGGCACCCCGCTCAATGGCCGTCAGGTCAAAGTGCTCAACCGTCTGCTCGATGGTTTCGAAGGCAAGCTGACCAACAGCAAATGGGCGGCGCTGGCGAAGTGCTCTTCCGACACCGCCCTGCGCGATCTCAATGAACTGGTCGCGCTGGACCTGCTGCACCGTTCGGCCGCAGGGGGCCGCAGCACGAGTTACGAACTCACGTTGCGCTGAATCAGCTCCACCGGCTCCCGCGCCACCCCCAAATAACTCTCCACAATCTTCCTGTCCGCCGCCAGCCCCCCCGCCGGCCCTTCACAAACGATCTCCCCCATCTCCAGCACATACCCGTAATCAGCCACCTGCAAGGCCGCCCGCGCATTCTGCTCCACCAGCAAGGTGGCCACGCCGGTGCTGCGCAACTGGCTGATGATGGAAAGGATTTCCTTGGTGATCAGCGGGGCCAGGCCCAAACTGGGTTCATCCAGCATCAGCACCTGCGGCTTGGCCATCAAGGCGCGCCCTACCGCCAGCATCTGGCGCTCACCACCGGACAGCGTCCCGGCCGCCTGCTTGCGCCGCTCCTTCAGGCGCGGGAACAAGGCATAGACAAACTCCTGCTGATCCAGATAGCCGGATTCGCCATTGCGCCGCCGCTTGTACGCACCCAGCAGCAGATTGTCCTCCACGCTCATGGACGTAAACAATTCACGCTTTTCCGGCACCAGCGAAAGACCGCGCGCCACGCGCTCCTCCACCTCCATCTGGCTCACGTCCTCGCCCTGGAAGGCGATCCGCCCGCTGGCCGCCGCACCCGCCGGCATCGCGCCCATCATGGCATTGAGCAAGGTCGATTTGCCCGCCCCATTGGGCCCGATCACGGTCACGATCTGCCCGGCCCGCAGCGACAGCGCGGCCTCGGTCAATGCCGGCACCTTGCCATAGCGCGCCGAGAGCCCGCTGACTTCCAGCAACAGCGGCGCGCTCGCCGCACGCACTTCAGATTCCACACTGGCAGCGTTCATCATGGTCGCGGCGGTCATCATTGGGCTCCTCCCAGATAGGCTTCCAGCACCGCCGGGTGGACCTGGATCTGGGCCGGCGTGCCCTCGGCAATCTTGGTGCCGAATTCCATGACCACGATGTGGTCGGTCAATTGCATCACGAAGTCCATGTCGTGCTCCACCAGCAGCACCGCCATGCCCTCGCCGCGCAGCTTGTCCAGCAATGCCGCCAGCGCCTGCTTCTCCTTCAGGCGCAGACCGGCCGCCGGTTCATCCAGCAACAACAGCGCCGGATCACAGCACAGCGCGCGTGCAATCTCCAGGATGCGCTGCTGGCCCAGCGCCAGGCTGCCTGCAGGCCGGTCGATCAGATCCCCCAGGCCGACACGCTCCAGCTGACGCCGCGCCTCACTGAGGATGCGCGCCTCCTCCTTGCGATTGGCCCGCGCCAGACTGGCCAGGATGCCGCGCTGGGGCGCGAACTCGCCGCGCCGGAACGCGCCCATGGCCGCGTTCTCCAGCACGCTCATCCCCGGCACCAGCCGCACATGCTGGAAAGTGCGCGCAATGCCACGGCTGGAAATCTCGCGCGAGGACAAGCCCGCCAGCGACTGCCCGCGATAATTGAGCTTGCCGCTGGTAATGGAGAGCACACCGGTCACCAGGTTGAAGGTCGTCGACTTGCCCGCGCCATTGGGCCCGATCAGTCCCACGATCTCCCCGGCCTTGACCGAAAAGCTCACATCATTGACCGCCACCAGTCCACCGAACTGCTTGCGTGCCGCCTCCACTTCGAGGATCACGTCGCCCCGCGCCGGCTTGGGAATCTGCGCCAAGGGTGCCGCATCCGCCGGCAACTGGCGCGGCAGGCGACGTCCGAAACGCGCCTGCAGACGCGGCCACAAGCCCTCGTTGGCGAACTGCAAAAAGATCACCAGCGCGATGCCAAAGACGATGGCCTCGAAATTGCCGCCGGTGCCCAGCACCCCCGGCAACCACTCCTGCAGAAAATTGCTCAGCACCGCCAGCAAGCCCGCACCGAGGATCGCTCCCCACACATGGCCGGCACCACCGACCACCACCATGAGCAGGTAGTCGATGCCGTATTTCAAGCCGAAGGGCGTGGGATTGACGGCCTGTTGCAGGTGCGCGTAGAGCCATCCCGAAATGCCCGCCAGCACGGCCGCGTAGACGAAGATGACGATCTTGAGCCGCGCCGTATCAACGCCCATTGCCTCCGGCATGACGGTGCCGAACTTGAGCGCACGCACCGCGCGCCCCGCCCGCGAATCGAGGAAATTGACCACCGATACCAGCGCCAGGATCACCACGGCCCAGATCAGCAGGTACATCGAGGCCCCGTTGCCGAAGGTGAACTGGCCGATGGCGATCGGCGGGATACCATTGATGCCGTCATGCTTGCCCAGCATCTCCAGGTTGCCGAACAGGTAGTACAGCGACAGGCCCCAGGCAATCGTGGACAGCGGCAGGTAGTGGCCGGAGATGCGCATGGTAAGCGTGCCGATCAGGAAAGCCGACAAGCCGGTCAGCCCGATCCCCGCCAGCAAACCGACCCAGGGCGAGAGTCCGAACTGCGTCGTGAGATACGCAGTCGTGTAGGCACCGATGCCGACAAACGCCGCCTGCCCGAACGAGATCAATCCCGCCACGCCGGTCAGCAGCACCAGCCCCAGCGCGACGATGGCATACAGCCCGACATAGGACAGCAGCGTAACCCAGAACGGTGGCAGGCCCAATTGCGGCAGCACCAGCACAATGGCGAAGAACAGCACCGGCAAGGCGGCGCGATGCGATGTGAATGCAGTCATGGCGGCGTCCTCAGGCTTCTTCGTCGATGTGGTGGCTGGTCAGCGAGCGCCACAGCAGGATGGGAATGATGACCGTGAAGACGATCAGCTCCTTGAAGGCGCTGGCCCAGAAGGAAGAGAAACTCTCGATCAGCCCGACCGACACCGAGCCCAATGCGGCAATCGGATAACTGGCCAGCCCGCCGAAAATGGCCCCCACAAAGCCTTTCAGGGCGATGATGAAACCGGACTCATAGTTGACGATGGTGAAAGGCGCAATCAGGATCCCGCACAGCGCACCGATCCCCGCCGACATCGCAAAGGACAGCTTGCCCGCCTGGTTGATCCCCACTCCCACCAGCCGCGCACCGAGACGATTGACGGCAGTCGCGCGCAGGGCCTTGCCGGTCAGCGTGCGCTCGAAGAAGACGTAGATCACGGCGATCAGGGCCGCCACCGTCACCAGCACGATCACGCTCTGGCCTGATACCGGGCTCTCGCCCAGGTTGAATTGCATCTCCGTGAAAGGCTTGGTGTTGGTCCCCTCGGGGCCGAACATCAGCAATCCCAAACCGACCATGGCCAGGTGCACACCGAGTGAGACGATCAGCAACACCAGCACGCTCGAATGCGCCAGCGGCTGATACGCCACGCGATAGATCATCGGCCCCATCGGCACCACGATCAGCAACGTCAGCAGGATCTGCCAGGGCATGGCCAGCGCTTGCAGATCGACGTAACGCGTCAGGGCATAGAGCACCAGCGGCAGGCCGATCTGCATGGCCAGCAGCGACGGCAGGCGGCGCAGAAAACGCGCGCGCGTTGCGGCCAGGCGTAGCGCTGTGCCGCCTTCAACGGCCAGCGTCACGCCGCCCAGCGCCACCAGCAGCAGGGCGGTGCCGGGAGCCTGCCCGTTCTGGATGGCCGCCAGGGTCAATGCGCCGAAGGCGACGAACTCGCCCTGCGGCAGGAAAATTACCCGTGTCACTGAAAACACCAGGACCAGCGCCAGCGACAGCAGCGCATAGATCGCGCCGGTCGTGATGCCGTCCTGGATCAGCACGGTCAGAATGCTGGTATCCACTTGTCTCCTCCTGTTGATGCCGGCCGCCGCAGATCGGGCTGCGACTGGCCGGGATAGGCCCGGTTCTTGTCAGAGATGAACCTTTGGGGCTGCTTTCTTGTGTCTGGCGCGGATTACCGGATGGAGCATGAAGCTTTCTGCAAAAAACCGGATGGCTCAAGCCTGCGGTTTCTTGGCCACCAGGGTCAGGATGTCGTAGGACGCCACCAGCTCGCCCTCCTGGTTGCTCACCTCCACATCCCAGGCCACCACGCCCTGCCCCTGGCCGTTGGCATCCTTCTTGTTGCGGTCGATCTTGCGCTTGCAGGTCAGGCGCGCCGAGATGGTGTCGCCGATGCCGACCGGCTTGACGAAGCGCAGCGTATCGAGCCCGTAATTGGCCAGCACCGGACCCGGCGCCGGCGAGACGAACAGGCCGGCGGCCGCCGACAACACGAAGTAGCCATGCGCGATGCGCTTGCCGAACGGCGACTGGCGTGCCGAGATGTCGTCGAAGTGCATGTAGAAATGGTCGCCCGAGAGGCAGCCGAAATTGACGATGTCGGCTTCGGTCACGGTACGGCGGTGCGTAGCCAGCGAGTCACCAATCTGCAGATCCTCGAAGTAGTGGCGGAAGGGATGGATATCCGATTCGCGCACCTTCGCACCGCGCACGTGTTCGCCCACGGCTGCGGCCAGCATGGTCGGCGAGCCCTGCACCGCCGTGCGTTGCAGGTAATGCTTCACGGCACGCGAACCGCCCAGTTCCTCACCACCACCGGCGCGGCCGGGACCACCGTGCTTGAGCTGCGGCAGGGGCGAACCGTGGCCGGTGGATTCCGGTGCCGCTTCGCGATCGAGCACCAGCAGGCGGCCATGCCATGCAGCCGCTACAGGAATGGCGCGCGCCGCCACCGATGGACTGCGCGTGACCAGGCTGGCCACCAGGCTGCCGCGTCCGCGTGCGGCCAGCGCCAGGGCTTCATCGAGATCGTCATAGGGCATGAGCGTGCTGACCGGACCGAAGGCTTCCACTTCATGCACCGGGCTGCCTGCGGAGGTATCGCGCGCCAGCAGCAGGGTCGGCGCGAAGAACGCACCCTCGCCCACGCCGTCGCCTTGCGGCTGGAAGCTGCTGCCGGCCCCCAGGATCAGCTCGGCACTTTGTTTCAGCAAGGCCACGCGCTCTTCCACATCGCGCTGTTGTGCGCGTGAAGCCAGCGGCCCCATGCGCACCGACTCCAGTGCGGGGTCGCCGATCACGGTCTTCGACAGGCGCGCGACGAGTTTTTCCGAAATTGCATCTAAGTGTTGGCGCGGCACGATGGCGCGGCGGATGGCGGTACATTTCTGGCCGGCCTTGGTGGTCATCTCGCGCGCCACCTCTTTGACGAAGAGATCGAATTCTTCATCGTCGGCATTGACGTCAGGGCCAAGAATCGCGCAGTTCAGCGAATCGGCTTCGGCATTGAAGGGAATGGAATTCGCAATCAGGTTGGGATGCGCCCGCAGCTTGGCCGCCGTATCGGCCGAGCCGGTGAAGGTCACCACGTCCTGCGCCTGCAGGCGGTCGAGCAGGTCGCCGGTGCTGCCGATGACCAGTTGCAGGCTGCCTTCGGGCAGCAGGCCCGATTGCTGGATCAGGCGCACTGCCGCTTCAGCCAGGTAGCTGGTGGCGGTGGCGGGCTTGACGATGCAGGGCATGCCGGCCAGGAAGGTCGGGGCGAATTTTTCCAGCATGCCCCAGACCGGGAAGTTGAAGGCATTGATATGCACCGCCACGCCGCCGCGCGGCACCAGGATGTGCGTCCCGGCGAAGCGGCCCTGCTTGCCGAGCGAGATGGCCGGGCCTTCGTGGACCAGGTTGGACGAGGGGAATTCATTGGTACCGATGCTGGCATAGGTGAACAGCGTGCCGCTGCCGCCTTCGATGTCGATCCAGCTGTCGGTGCGGGTCGCGCCCGTGTGGGCGGAGACGGCGTAGAGCGTTTCCTTGTGCTCGACCAGATACTTGGCCAGCGCCTTGAGGATCGCTGCACGCTGCTGGAAGTCCAGCTGCATCAGCGCCGGCAGGCCCTTCCTGCGGGCGTGCTCCAGCGCTTCGCCGAAGTCGATGGATTCCTGGTGGGTGCTGGCAACGGTGTGGCCATTGACTGCGCTGTGCAGTGCCTGGGCCGGGCTTTCGCCGAACCAGCGGCCGGCGATGAAACTCTGGAGCAGAGGGGGACGGGCGGACATCGAAAACTCCTGTAGGCGGGGTGGACGCTGCGCTGCGGGCAATGCAGCCGCGCAGCGCCGGACAAAGGTGGATCAGGGCTGGTACTGCCAGGCGCCGTCAACGATCTTGACCATCACCGAAGCACGCTGGTCCAGGCCCAGGTGATCGGTGGCCGACATGTTGTAGACGCCATGCACGCCGGTGACTTCCTGGGTGGCTTCCAGCGCATCGCGCAGGGCGGCGCGGAATTCCGGCGTGCCCGGCTTGCCGCGCTTCAATGCCACCGGAATGGCCGATTGCAGCAGCACGCCCGCATCCCAGGCATAGCCGCCGAAGAGCGAGACGCTGTCCTTGCCGTGCGCCGCTTCGTACTTGGCGGTGTAGTCCAGCGCCACCTTGCGGATGGGGTTGGCGGCAGGCAGTTGCGCCGCTACCAGCACGGGGCCGGCCGGCAGCAGGGTGCCGTCGAGCATCTTGCCGCCCACGCGCAGGAAGTCGGCATTGGCCACGCCGTGGGTCTGGTAGATCTGGCCCTTGAAGCCGCGCTCCTTCAAGGCACGCTGCGGCACCACGGCCGGGGTGCCGGAGGCGGCGATGAGGATGGCATCCGGCTTGGCCGCCACCAGCTTCAGGGCTTGCGCGGTGGCCGAGGTATCGTTGGGGGCGAAGCGTTCATTGGCCACCAGTTCCAGTTTCTTGAGGCCGGCGGCTTTCTTGAATTCTTCGTACCAGCCTTCGCCATAGGCGTTGGAATAGCCGATGAAGGCAATGCGCTGGTAGCCGCGCGCCACCATGTCCTTGGCGATGGCCAGCGACATCATGATGTCGTTCTGCGGGGTCTTGAAGACCCACTTCTTCTTGGCATCCATGGGCTCGACGATGCGCGCGGCGGCGGCCAGCGAGATCATCGGCGTCTGCGCTTCGGCGGCCACTTCGATCATCGAGATCGAGTTGGGGCTCACCGACGAACCGACGATCACGTCCACATTGTTTTCGGAGACGAAGCGGCGCGCGTTCTTGACCGCCTGCGTGGTGTCGGAGGCGTCATCGAGGACGATGTAGTTGATCTTCTGCCCGCCGATGGTGGCAGGCAGCAGTGCGATGGTGTTTTTTTCGGGGATGCCCAGCGAAGCGGCCGGGCCGGTGGTGGATACGGTGACACCGACGTTGATGTCGGCGTGTGCGACAAGCGCGCAGCCGGCCAAAGCCAGCGCCAGCAAAGGGCGAGCAAACTGCATGGAGGTCTCCTTGATGATTTTGTCATTGTGGTGCTGCATGCCTGCAATGACGCTACCGATCAAGGGCTCACGTCATCGTTTCTTCTTCCCGGTGCCTTCCAGGCTGACGGCGCCGATTCCGCCAAACAACAAATCGGACACAACCACGGCCATGCGTTCATGGGTCAGTTCGCCATCGGGCTTCAACCACATGAACATCCAGTTGATCATGCCGAACAACAGCATGGCCAGCGGCTTGGCCATGCGGCTGCGATCCAGTTCCGGCCGCACCGCGCACATGGCCTCGGCCACCGCCTTGACCACCTTGCGCTCGCCGGTGAGGATGCGCTTCTGGTCTCCCGGTTCCAGGAAACGCACGTCCTCGGTCAGGACGCGATGCTCGTTCTGGGCATCGCGGTATTCCTCCACGAAGCGCTGGATCAGCAGGCGCAAGCGCGGCTCGGGGTCCAGCTCCTGCTGCGCGACTTCATCGACCAGCGCACAGAGGCGATCGATGTGGTCTTCGCAGATGTGCATCAACAACTGGTGCTTGTCGGCAAAGTAGTGATACAGCGACGCCTTGGACAGGCCACACGCCAGCGCCACCTCATTCATCGATGTGCCCACGAAACCATTGCGCGCGAACAAGGCTGCCGCCTGTTCGATGATGGTCTCGCGCTGGTTGTCGTATCCCGCTGCTCGCTTGCGTGGCATAAATGCTTCCTCGTCGATATTTCCGCAAAGTCATGATTGTGCCGTAAATCAAAACTCTTACGAAACATCTATCGGAGACATCCCGCTCTGCCAGCCTCCCTGCCCTGCCTCAACTTCCCTGCATCCTGACCACGGTCAGAAAAAATCTTCAAAACATTATTGACCAACCGGTCGGTCGAAATTATTATTCCTCAAAATACTGCGTCAGGCAAATGGTTTTTTGCGACGTCGCAAGCAGACAAAAGCAACGTGGCGCAGGGCATCGCCGCCACACTGCCAACAAAAGGAGCCGGTGCGCCCCAGGCGACACGCAGGCAAAGGAGACGCAGTGCCCTGTTACTCGATCGAAGGCGTGATCCCGGTGGTCGACCCGGCCGCCTATGTCCATCCCACGGCGGTGCTGATCGGCGACGTCATCGTCGGCCCTGATTGCTACGTCGGCCCGGCCGCCTGCCTGCGCGGCGACTTCGGCCGCATCGTGCTGGAACGCGGCGCCAACGTGCAGGACACCTGCGTGGTCCACGGCTTCCCCGGCCATGCCACGGTGGTGGGTGAGAACGGCCACATCGGCCACGGTGCGGTGCTGCACAGCTGCACCGTCGAACGCGATGCGCTGGTGGGCATGAATGCGGTGGTGATGGATGAGGCAGTGGTGGGCGCACAGTCCATCGTGGCGGCCTGCGCCTTCGTGCGCGCCGGCATGCAGATTCCCCCGCGTACCCTGGTGGCCGGTTTGCCGGCCAAGGTGGTGCGCGACCTGACGGAAGAAGAGATGGCCTGGAAACGGGCCGGTACCGAGACGTATCACGACCTCGCCAAGCGCAGCCTGAAGAGCCTGCGGGAGGTCAGCCCCCTGGCGCAGATCGAAGAGAACCGGCCGAGCCTGGCCGCGCCCTTCGTCGAACCGCTGATCGCAGCCAGACGGGCCTAGCAGACGGCAGCACATTTTTTTCAGTTTCAAGATTCACGCTTACACCTCACGCAGACGCAGGGCCGGTCCCTGCGGCAAGGACCGCGTTCGTCCTGCCTCCGCGTGATCCACCTTCATGGAGAAGCAGCATGTATGCACAACTCGTAGAAACCGGACTGGCCAAGGTGCGCAGCGCCGATGACATGTCCCCCGAAGAACAGGCCTTCCAGGCGCGCATCGATGCGGGCGTCAAGATCGAGCCCAAGGACTGGATGCCCGAGGCCTATCGCAAGACCCTGGTGCGCCAGATCTCGCAGCACGCCCACTCGGAAATCGTGGGCCAGCTGCCCGAGGCCAACTGGGTCACGCGCGCCCCGACCCTGGAGCGCAAGGCCATTTTGCTGGCCAAGATCCAGGACGAAGCCGGGCACGGCCTCTACCTCTACAGCGCTGCAGAAACGCTGGGCGTATCGCGCGATGCGCTGCTGGGCGACCTGCATTCCGGCAAGGCCAAGTATTCCAGCATCTTCAACTATCCGACCCTGAGCTGGGCCGACATGGGGGCCATCGGCTGGCTGGTGGATGGCTCGGCCATCATCAACCAGATCCCGCTGTGCCGCTGTTCCTATGGTCCCTATTCGCGCGCCATGGTGCGCGTGTGCAAGGAGGAATCCTTCCATGCACGCCAGGGCTACGACATCATGCTGGCGCTGTGCCGTGGCACCCCCGAGCAGAAGCAGATGGCGCAGGATGCGCTGAACCGCTGGTGGTGGCCGGCGCTGATGATGTTCGGCCCCTCCGATGCGGAATCGGTCAACAGCGCGCAATCGATGCAATGGCGCATCAAGCTCTTCTCCAATGACGAACTGCGCCAGCGCATGGTCGACCAGACCATCCCGCAGATCGAATACCTGGGCCTGACCGTGCCCGACCCCGATCTCAAGTGGAACGAAGAACGCGGCCGCTACGACTTCGGTGAAATCAACTGGGACGAATTCCACAACGTCCTGCGCGGCAACGGCCCCTGCAACCGCGAACGCCTGGCCACCCGCAAGAAAGCCTACGACGACGGAGCCTGGTTCCGCGATGCGCTGGTGGCGCACGCCGACAAGCGCGCCGCGCGCAAGGCGGAGTGAGTCGCCCGTCGTCTGTTTCTGAATCGCTTCATCTCACAACCTGCCAGTGGCCGCCCGACATCACCGGGCGGCCCGCCAACAAGGAAACGCATCATGAGCAAGGAATGGCCTCTCTGGGAAGTCTTCATCCGCAGCCAGCACGGTCTGGCCCATAAACACGTCGGCAGCCTGCATGCCCCCGATGGCGAGATGGCCATCAACAATGCACGCGACGTCTACACCCGCCGCAACGAAGGCGTGGGCATCTGGGTGGTGCGTGCTGCCGACATCGTCTCTTCCAGCCCTGGCGACAAAGCCCCGCTGTTCGAACCGGCCAACAGCAAGGTGTATCGCCACCCGACCTTCTTCCCCATGCCGGCTGAACTGAAGAACCTGTAAGAGGCGCGCAGATGACCCACAAAACCGATTACGTGCGACGCCTGGGCGACAACGTCCTGGTGCTCTCGCAGCGCCTCTCCGAATGGTGCGGCAAGGGCCCGGCCCTGGAAGAAGACATGGCCTTGATCAACGTCTCGCTGGACCTGATCGGCCAGGCGCGCCTGTGGCTGGCCTACGCCGCCGAACTGGAAGGTGCAGGACGCAACGAAGACCAGCTGGCCTTCCTGCGCGATGCCCACCAGTTCCACAACCTGCTGCTGGTGGAGCTGCCCAATGGCAGCTATGCCGATACGCTGGCGCGCCAGTTCCTCTTCGACGTCTGGCATTACTTCCTGCTCGAAGGCCTGTGTGAGAGCAGCGATGCCCGCATCGCCGAGATCGCGCAGAAGTGCTTCAAGGAAGTCACCTATCACGTGCGCCGCAGTACCGACCTGATGATCCGCCTGGGTGATGGCAGCGAAGAAAGCCATCGCCGCATGCAGGACGCCATCGATGCGCTGTGGATGTACACCGGCGAACTGTTCACCACCGACGCGCTGGACCACGCCATGCAGGCCGAGGGCATCGCACCGGATCTCGCAGAACTGCAGCAGAAGTGGCAGCAGCACGTCACCGAGGTGATGCGCGAAGCCACACTGCAGCTGCCTGCGGCCGGACTGTGGATGCAGAGCGGCGGCAAGCAGGGACGGCATACCGAACACCTGGGCTACCTGCTGGCGGAAATGCAGTTCCTGCAGCGCACCTATCCGGGAGCGAGCTGGTGAGCGAGCTGGCCTCCCGCGCGCAAACGCTGCAGGCGAGCATCTGGGAATGGCTGGAGGCCATTCCCGATCCGGAGATTCCGGTCATCTCGGTGGTGGACCTGGGCATCGTGCGCGCAGTCGAGGTTTCCGATGACGATGCCGAGGCAGCACGCTGCACCGTGGTCATCACCCCGACCTACTCCGGTTGCCCGGCCATGGGCGTGATCGCGCAGGACATCGGCGCAGCACTCAGGCAGCACGGGCTGGCCGAGGTGGCCATCCGCACGCAGCTGGCACCGGCCTGGAACACCGACTGGATGAGCGAGAAAGGCCGCCGCAACCTGCAGCAATATGGCATCGCGCCCCCGGCGCAGCAGGTGGTCGATATCCGTGGCATCAGCCTCCGGCGACAGGCGGCACCGCAGGTGCAATGCCCGCATTGCGGTTCCATGCAGACGGTCTGCGTGAGCCAGTTCGGCTCCACTTCCTGCAAGGCGCTGTACCAGTGCAAGGATTGCCGCGAGCCGTTCGATTACTTCAAGGCGCATTGAGCCGCGCTCAATGTCTCAGAACAAAGGCACAAGATCATGAGCAAATTCTATCCACTGACCATCTCGGGCGTGAAGCAGGAAACGCGCGATACCATCGTGGTCTCCTTCGCCGTCCCGCCCGAATTGCAGGACACGTTTTCCTACCAGCAAGGCCAGCACCTGACGCTGCGCTCGCACATCGAGGGCGAGGAATTGCGTCGCTCCTATTCGATCTGCGCGGCCACCCAGGAAAAGCAGTTGCGCGTGGCCATCAAGCGCGTGCCGGGCGGGCTGTTCTCGAACTGGGCCAATGAATCCTTTGTCCCGGGACAAAGCATCGAAGTGATGCCGCCCATGGGCCACTTCAACGTCCCGCTGGACGCGGCCAACCGCAAGCACTACCTGGCCTTTGCGGCGGGCAGCGGCATCACGCCGATGATCTCCATCATCAAGACCACCCTGCTGGCCGAGCCGCACAGCCGCTTCACGCTGGTCTATGCCAATCGCGCTTCCTCCTCGGTGATCTTCAAGGAAGACATCACCGACCTCAAGGATGCCTACCTCGAACGGCTCAACGTGATCTGGGTGATGAGCCGCGAGCAGCAGGACGTGGAATTGTTCAATGGCCGCATCGACCGCACCAAGTGCGATGCCTTCTTCGCCTCCTGGATCGACCTCAAGGACGTGGATGCCGCCTTCCTGTGCGGCCCGGAAGAAATGGTGCAGGCCGTCTCCGATTCGCTGCAGGCGCATGGCCTGCCCAAGACACAGATCAAGACCGAATTGTTCGCCGCCAGCGCGCCGACGCGTGCGCGTGCTTCGCGCCCGGTCGTCGGCAAGAAGGAATGCGAAGTCACGGTGATCGTCGACGGTTATCACAACGTCTTCACCATGGACAAGGAAAAGGAATCCGTGCTCGACGCCGGCCTGAAGCACGGCATCGACCTGCGCTACTCCTGCAAGGGCGGCGTGTGCGCCACCTGCCGCTGCAAGGTGGTCGAGGGCAAGGTCGACATGGACGCCAACTACGCACTAGAAGACTACGAGATCGCGCGCGGCTTCGTCCTGAGCTGTCAGTCCTTCCCGGTCAGCGACAAGCTGCTGCTGGACTTCGACCAGGACAACTGAGCCGGCCACGCCCGCACGATGCGGCCCTCCCTTTGATCAGCCCCTGAACTCTCCTGAGCCCATGAGCGACTCCACCATCCTCTTCGAGAACCATGACGGCATCGCCGTCATCACCCTGAACCGCCCCGACAAGCTCAACAGCTTCACCGTGGCCATGCACCTGGAATTGCGCGAGGCCATCGCCACGCTGCAGGCCGACACCAGCGTGCGGGTGTTGCTGCTCACCGGGGCCGGTCGCGGTTTCTGTGCCGGCCAGGACCTGGGCGACCGCGCCGTCAAACCCGGCGACGGTGCCGTCGACCTGGGCGAATCCATCGACAAGTACTACGGTCCGCTGGTGAAGTCACTGCGGGCGCTGCCCTTCCCGGTGATCTGCGCCGTCAATGGCGTCGCCGCCGGTGCGGGCGCCAACCTGCCGCTGGCCTGCGATATCGTGCTGGCCGCGCGCTCGGCCAGCTTCGTGGAAGTGTTCTGCAAGCTGGGACTGATCCCCGATACTGGCGGCACCTATTTCCTGCCGCGCCTGGTGGGCACGGCGCGCGCCATGGGCATGGCACTGCTGGGCGAGAAGATCAGCGCCGAGCAGGCCGAACGCTGGGGCCTGATCTGGAAGTGCGTGGACGACGACAAGCTCATGGAAGAAGCCTATGCCATGGCCACCCACTTCGCCCGCGCCCCGACCAAGGGCCTGGCCGCCACCAAGGCCACGCTGTATGCCAGCCCGGCCAATACGCTGCCCGAACAGCTGGACCTGGAACGCGACACCATGCGTGCCCTCGGCCACAGCCGCGATTACCGCGAGGGCGTGAGCGCCTTCCTGGAAAAGCGCGCGCCGCAATTCACGGGACAATGACATGAGCGCAGCAGAGTCTCCGCACGCCCTGCCCGCCACGGCCCGCGTCGCTGTCATCGGCAGCGGCACCATGGGCGCCGGCATTGCGCAGGTGGCGGCAGTCGCCGGCCATCCGGTGCAGCTCTACGACAGTCGCGACGGTGCCGCGGCCAAGGCCATCGCCGACATCCGCGCCAGCCTCGACAAGCTGGCCAACAAGGGCAAGATCACGCACGAACAGGCACAAGGCGCGAGCGACCGGCTGTCGGTAGCCCACGCGCTGCAGGAAATGCGCGATGCGCGCCTGGTGGTGGAAGCCATCGTCGAACAGCTGGCGGCCAAGCAGGAACTGTTCGGCAAGCTGGAAGCCATCGTCGATGCGCAATGCATCCTGGCCAGCAATACCTCCTCGATCTCGATCACCCAGATCGCAGCCACGCTGCGCCATCCCGAACGTCTGGCCGGCATGCATTTCTTCAACCCGGTGCCGATGATGGCGCTGGTGGAAATCATCCGGGGCGTATGCAGCGATGCCACCGTGGTGCAGTGCCTGCATGACACCGCGCTGGCCTGGGGCAAGGTGCCGGTGGTGGCCGCCTCGACACCGGGCTTCATCGTCAACCGGCTGGCGCGTCCCTATTACGCCGAAGCCTTGCGCGTGCTCAACGAGCGCGGTGCGCAGCCCGCTACCATCGACGCCATCCTGCGCGAGTCCGGCGGTTTCCGCATGGGGGCGTTCGAGCTGATGGACCTGATCGGGCATGACGTCAATTTCGCCGTCACGCAATCGGTGTTCCAGGCGTATTTCAACGATCCGCGTTTCACGCCTTCGCTGATCCAGCAGGAGCTGGTACACGCCGGCTTCCTCGGGCGCAAGAGCGGACGCGGTTTCTATCGCTATGGCGAGGCACCGGAAACGCCACAGCCAGTCACCGTCCCGGCATTCGACACGCCCACGGTACCGCTGCAATTGTTCGGTACGCATCCGCTGGTGGAAGTGATCCGCGCGCGCTATCAGGGCCGCGTGGAGTACTGCGAGGCGCGCGCCGACCATCTGCTGATGAAGGCCGGCCCCGGCCGCCTGTACATGACCGGCGGGCGCACCGCGACCCAGCAATCCTACGACTACAACATGCCCGACGTGGTGCTGGTGGACCTGGCACTGGACTACGCCACCGCCCCGCGCCTGGCCCTGACCCGCGCCGACCAGTGCCGCGACCGTGCCTGGGAGGCGGTGGCGGGCGTGCTGCAACACTGCGGCTTTGCCCTCTCGCCGCTGCAGGACGTGCCGGGCATGGTGGTCATGCGCACCGTCTGCATGCTCATCAACGAAGCGGCGGACGCCGTCAGCCAGGGCGTGTGCAGCAAGCAGGACGCCGACCTGGCCATGCAGAAGGGCGTCAACTATCCGCGCGGCCCGCTGGCCTGGGCCGATGCCATCGGCGTCGACACCGTCGCCAATGTACTGCGCCAGCTCAGTGCCACCTATGGCGAAGACCGCTACCGCGTCTCGCCCCTGCTCCAACGACTGCAAGCATCCGGAAGGAAATTCCATGAGTGAAACCGCATTGTCATTCCCATCTGCCGAGATGGATCCGCAAGCCCTGGCCGAGGCCACGGTACAGGCCATGTTCCCGCGCGACAACGCTTCCCAGGCGCTGGGCATGAGGATCCTGGAAGTCGCGCCCGGCCGCGCGCGCATGAGCATGCTGGTGCGCAGCGACATGCTCAATGGCCACGCCACCTGCCACGGCGGCTTCATCTTCGCGCTGGCCGACAGCAGCTTTGCATTTGCCTGCAACAGCCGTAATCTCAACACCGTGGCATCGGGGTGCAGCATCGAATACGTGGCACCGGCCCTGCGCAATGACGTCCTGACTGCCGAGGCACAGGAACGCACGCTGGCCGGCCGTACCGGGGTCTACGACATCACCGTGAGCAACCAGGACGGCAAGATCATCGCGCTGTTCCGGGGCAAGTCCTATCGCATCAAGGGCGAGGTGATCAGCGGACTGCCAGCGGCGCAGCAAGGCCACGCATAAAAGAACACCAATACCAACAGAGACAGGAGACCACCATGACCACCCGCACTCCACAACCCGGCGATCTGGAACCCATCGAAACCGCCAGCCGCGACGAACTGCAGGCGCTGCAGCTGCAACGCCTGAAATGGTCCTTGCAGCACGCCTATGACAATGTGGCGCACTACCGCAATGCCTTCGACCAGGCCGGGGTCCATCCGGACGACCTCAAGAGCCTGTCGGATCTGTCCAAATTCCCCTTCACCACCAAGCAGGACCTGCGCGACCACTATCCCTTCGGCATGTTTGCCGTGCCGCGCGAACAGGTGGTGCGGGTGCACGCTTCCAGCGGCACCACCGGCAAGCCGACCGTGGTGGGCTATACGCAGAACGACATCGATACCTGGGCTACCGTGGTGGCGCGCTCCATTCGCGCCGCCGGCGGCCGGCGTGGCGACATCGTGCAGATTTCCTATGGCTATGGTCTCTTCACCGGCGGCCTGGGCGCGCACTATGGTGCCGAAAAACTGGGCTGCACCGTGATCCCCATGTCGGGCGGCCAGACCGAGAAACAGGTGCAGCTCATTCGTGATTTCAAACCCAGCATCATCATGGTCACGCCCTCCTACATGCTCAACGTGATCGAGGAATTCCAGCGCCAGGGACTGGATGCGGCGGCCAGTTCGCTGAAGGTCGGCATCTTCGGCGCCGAGCCCTGGACCGATGCCATGCGCCGCGAGATCCAGCAACGCGCCGGCATCGATGCAGTGGACATCTACGGCCTCTCCGAAGTGATGGGGCCGGGCGTGGCCAGCGAATGCATCGAGAGCAAGGATGGCCCGGTGATCTGGGAAGACCACTTCTATCCCGAGATCATCGACCCGGATACCGGCGAAGTGCTGCCCGATGGCTCTGAAGGCGAACTGGTCTTTACCTCGCTGACCAAGGAAGCGCTGCCGATGATCCGCTACCGCACGCGCGACCTCACGCGCCTGTTGCCGCCGACCTCGCGCGCGATGCGCCGCATCGGCAAGATCACCGGACGTTCGGACGACATGCTCATCATCCGTGGCGTGAACGTGTTCCCGACCCAGATCGAGGAACTGATCCTGAAGCTGCCGCAACTGGCCCCGCAATACCAGCTGCAGATCGAACGCCACGGCCACATGGACAGCATGTGCGTCTTCGCCGAGCTGCGCGAGGATGCCTCCAACGAACACGTGGAGGCGCTGGAGAAGGAACTGCAGCACAGCATCAAGACCTATGTCGGCATTTCGACCAAGGTGACGGTGGTGCCGGCCGGCATGATCGAGCGCACTTCGGTGGGCAAGGCCAAACGCGTGATCGACCACCGCAAGAAGGCCGAAGCCGCCGCCACGTCGGCCGTTCCGGCCTGATGCCCCGCCCTGCAACCCTTGATCCAGGAAGAAAGAGACTTATGGAAGCATTGATCTGTGACGCCATCCGCACGCCCTTCGGCCGCTATGGCGGTGCATTGGGCGCGGTGCGCGCCGATGACCTGGCGGCCGCGCCGATCCGCAGCCTGATGGAGCGCAACCCCGGCGTGGACTGGCGCCGCGTCGACGACATCCTCTATGGCTGCGCCAACCAGGCCGGCGAAGACAACCGCAACGTGGCCCGCATGGCAGGTCTGCTGGCGGGCTTGCCCATCGAGGTACCGGGCACGACTCTCAATCGCCTGTGCGGCTCCAGCCTGGACGCCGTGGGCATGGCCGCACGCGCCATCAAGTCGGGCGAGGTGCAGCTGATGATCGCCGGCGGCGTGGAGAGCATGACGCGCGCGCCCTTCGTAATGGGCAAGGCGGACTCGGCCTTCTCGCGCAGTGCCGCGATCTTCGATACCACCATCGGCTGGCGCTTCGTCAATCCGCTGATGAAGGCGCAGTACGGCATCGACTCGATGCCCGAGACGGCCGAAAACGTCGCCACCGATTTCAACATCAACCGGGCCGACCAGGACGCCTTTGCGCTGCGCAGCCAGCAACGCTGGGCCGCAGCACAAGAGGCCGGTTTCTTCGCCGGCGAGATCGCACCGCTGGCCATCCCGCAGAAGAAAGGCGATCCGCTCATCGTCACCACCGACGAACATCCGCGCCCGGACACCACCCTGGCCACGCTGGCCAAACTCAAGGGCGTGGTGCGTCCCGATGGCACGGTCACGGCGGGCAATGCCTCCGGCGTCAACGATGGCGCCTGCGCGCTGCTGCTGGCCTCGCCCAAGGCGGCCGACCTGTATCGCCTGAAGCCGCGTGCGCGCGTGCTGGGCATGGCCACTGCGGGTGTCGCGCCGCGCATCATGGGCTTCGGCCCGGCCCCGGCGGCACGCAAGGTATTGGCGCAAGTCGGGCTGACGCTGGCGCAGATGGATGTGATCGAACTGAACGAAGCCTTTGCCGCACAGGGACTGGCGGTGACGCGCGATCTGGGCTTGCCCGACGATGCCGCGCACGTCAATCCGAATGGCGGTGCGATTGCCATCGGCCACCCGCTGGGGGCTTCCGGCGCGCGGCTGGTAACCACCGCCCTCAACCAGCTGGAGCGCACCGGTGGCCGGTATGCGCTGTGCACCATGTGCATCGGCGTGGGCCAGGGCATTGCGCTGGTGATCGAACGGGTGTGAGCCCTTGAGACTGGCCCGTGTGCGCATGTTTGCTCGCTTGCAACATGCCGCGCACGGCAGCGGCACTTCACGAAGTTGACATCGGGATCGGGTAAAATGCCCGGCCACGGCAGGCCTTTGCCGAGCTCCGGAGCTCGCCGCCCTGCCCCCGAATCCACCCCGCCGGCCTGCGCGCCGGCCCTTCGCCAGTGCAGCATCATGAGCAAGCAAGCCAACAGCGCCCCCGGCCGCCAGCCGAACCGGGCCAAACCCGCCGCCGAGAGCGCCCCGCAGGCGCATGAGATCCGCCCCGGCCAATCCATCGAACTGCTCAAGGAACTCCACATCCTGACGCGCGACGGCAAGCTGAACCAGGACAGCCGCCGCAAACTGAAACAGGTCTATCACCTCTACCAGTTCATCGAACCGCTGCTGCAGGAAGTGCTGGACGATCATCCCGATGTGAGCCTGGTCGACCATGGCGCGGGCAAGTCCTATCTCGGCTTCATCCTCTACGACCTGTTCTTCAAAAGCCTGCAAGGGGCACCGCGCATCTATGGCATCGAAACGCGCGAAGAGCTGGTGCGCAAGTCCGAAGAACTGGCCGCACGCCTGGGCTTCGGCGGCATGTCCTTCCTGAACCTGTCGGTGGCCGATTCCATCACCTCGCCCAGCCTGCCGGAACAGATCGATGTCGTTACCGCCCTGCACGCCTGCGATACCGCCACCGATGACGCCATCCATTTCGCGCTGGCCAAACAGGCCCGCTTCATCGTGCTGGTGCCGTGCTGCCAGGCCGAAGTGGCCTCGGTGCTCAATCGCAACAAGGGCAAGTCGCTTGCCAATTCGCTCACCGAGATCTGGCGCCATCCGCTGCATACGCGCGAGTTCGGCAGCCAGGTCACCAACGTGCTTCGTTGCCTGCAGCTGGAAGCGCATGGCTACAAGGTCAGCGTGACCGAGCTGGTGGGCTGGGAACATTCGATGAAGAACGAGTTGATCATTGCGCAATACCGCGACCTGCCGCGCCGCCGTCCGGCCGAGCGCCTGCAGGAAGTGCTGCGCACGCTGGGGCTGGAAGAGATGGGCGAGCGCTTCTTCGCGCCCCTGGCCGCCTGAGCCGGCGCCAGCAGGCAAGCGGACGGGAACGCTTCTTGCTGCACAAGAATGACAGCGGGACGGGCTTCATTTGCCGCCGTCCCTGCCGATAACGTCGGATTGGATCACGGCAATCGCAATACAGGCAGTCAGGCCGCACGCGCGACATCGCGGCCGCAGGGAGACCGGGCAACCGGATTGGGCAAGGGGCCGGCCGGACGCCGGAAAATGCAGATGAGCACATGAAAGCCACCATCGATATGGAATCGCTGATTGCCGACAACGAGCAACTGAGGAGCGAGCTGCAGGAGCTGCTGCAGCAGGCGCACATCAACCAGTCCATCATCGAGCGCCATCAGGCCTTCGACCTGAAACTGATCGGTGCCAGCGAATTCCGCGAACTGATTGACGTCATCCTGACCGTGATGCCCGGCGTGTTCAGCCTGGAGACGGTGACGCTGTCCCTGATCGATGGCGACTACGCGATCCAGCGCATCCTGCGCGACCTGCAGATCGGCGTGAACGAATTCCCCAAGCTGCTGTTCCTGAAGGCCCCGCTGCACTTCATCGACGAGGATGGCCCGCTGGACGATGAAAAGCCGCGCCTGGGCCAGTACGTGCCGGCGCTGCACGGCGCGCTGTTCCCGCATTACCAGCCGGTGAGCGTGGCGGTGCTGCCGCTGGTGCGCCAGCACCGCCTGCTGGGCTACCTGTCGCTGGGCAGCGCCTATGCCGAGCGCTTCACCCGCAGCCTGGCCACCGACTTCATCCAGCGCCTGGCGACCGTGGCGGCCATCTGCCTGGAAAACGTCATCAACAACGAACGCCTCAAGCACATCGGCCTCACCGATCCGCTGACCGGCGTGAACAACCGCCGCTACATCGAGCAGCGCATGCAGGAAGAAGTGGCACGCAGCCAGCGTGACCGCTCGGCACTGTCTTGCCTGTTCATCGACATCGATCATTTCAAGCGGGTCAACGACCAGTTCGGCCACCAGAGCGGCGACGATGTGCTGCGTGAAGTGGCCGCGCGCATCAAGAAGGAACTGCGCCTGTCGGATGCGCTGGGGCGCTTCGGCGGGGAAGAATTCGTGGTGCTGCTCACGCATGCTACGCGGGACGACGCCGCACGTATCGCCGAGCGTATCCGCGCCGGCATCTGCAGCCGTGGCGTAATGATCGAAGGCTCGCGCGATCCGCTGCGCATCAGCGCCTCCATCGGCGCGGCCTCGCTGTCACCGCCCGACCGCAGCCGTCCCGCCGCCGAGGTCAAGCAGGCCATGCTCAAGGCCGCCGACCAGGCGCTCTACCAGGCCAAGGAAGCCGGGCGCAACCGGGTCATGCTGGCACCGGCCGAATAAGAGGCTGATCAGGCCGGCTGCACCGCCACGCGGCGATCGCGCACGATCCACGGGGCAGCGATGATGAGTACGCCGCCGATCAGATCCTGCGGCCGCAGCTCGGCCGCGCCCAGCATCCAGGCTGAGAAGGTCGCCACCAGGATTTCGGCCAGCATGATGACGGCCGCGATGTTGGCCGGCAGCCGCGCCACGCCATATTGCAGGCTCAGGTTCGACACCAGGAACAGTACCGCCCACAGCGCCACCACGGGCGCAGCCGCCATCGGCAGGGGCAGCGGCCAGGCCACCACCCCGGCCGCCGACAGCACCACGCCCAGCAGGCTGGCAAAGACCCCGCTCCCCACCAGCATCGCCACCGCCCGCGTGCCATCGGAGAAGCCATGCAGGCGGCGCAACAGCACGTTGGTCACCGCAAACAGCAGGCCCGAGGCCACCGCCATCCAGTCCGGCAGGCTCTGCGGCAGCGGCAGGCCCAGGCGCGGCTGGTACAGCACGATGAAGGCGCCACCCAATCCCAGGGCCACGCGCGCCAGCGAACGCGGGGTGATGGCTTCGTGCAGCACCAGGCGCGCCAGGATCACGGTCCACACCGGCATCAGGTAGAACAGCAGGATCACCCGCACCACGTCGCCATAGGCCACCGCCATGTTGAAGGAGGCATTGGTCAGCCCCGTGGCCAGCCCCACGCCCAGCAGGGCCGGATGGCGCCACAGCAGCGGCAGTTCGCGATGGCGCAGGGTCAGCAGCAAGAGCGCACAGCCGCTGAAGATGGCGGCCGTGGCCCAGACCGGATGCAAGCCCATGCCTTCCAGCGCGCGCGTGCCGGTCCAGGACAGGCCCCAGATGAAGGTGTTGAGCAGCAAGGCGGCGACGGCGGATTTGGGGAGGGGGTGCATGTTATTTCTCAAGCGGATGGAGTGACATCAGCAGAATCTACGGACTCGACGCGTCGCTTCCTTCAGATTCTGCGCATAACCCATATTCATGTTGGCTTATAGCGAACCGTTCGTCCTGAGTAGCTGCGTAGCGGCGTATCGAAGGCGCGCCAGAGTTTCAATCATCGGCGCGCCTTCGATACGCCCCGGAGGGGCTACTCAGGACGAACGGAAGGTGGAATGCAAAATGCCGTTCAGTGCAGCACTGAACGGCATTCAATTGCAGTACGGCCGCAACCGGACGATCAACTGCGCTTGGCCTCGGCCTGCAGGCGTTCGTACTTGTCCATCAACTGCTCGCGGCTTTCGCGCCAGGCCGGGTTGAAGGGGATGCAGGCCACCGGGCAGACCTGCTGGCACTGCGGCTCCTCGAAATGGCCCACGCATTCGGTACATTTGTCCGGATCGATCTCGTAGATCTGCGGACCCATGTAGATGGCCTCGTTGGGACATTCCGGTTCGCAGACGTCGCAGTTGATGCAATCGTCGGTAATCATCAGTGCCATTGCCGCACCTCGCTTGCTTGAAACATCATTGCACTACCTTTTGCTTGCCTGTTGCCTGGCTTGAATCCTGACCATCGCCGGCATCACTGCTTGGCGATCTTTTCCTTGAGCCACTTCTCCACCGAGGGGAACACGAACTTGGACACATCGCCGCCCAGCTGTGCAATCTCGCGCACGATGGTGCCGGAGATGAACTGGTACTGGTCGGACGGCGTCAGGAACAGCGTTTCCACGTCCGGCAGCAGGTAGCGGTTCATGCCGGCCATCTGGAATTCGTATTCGAAGTCCGAGACCGCGCGCAGGCCGCGCACGATGACGCGCGCATTGTTCTGGCGCACGAAGTCCTTCAACAGGCCCGAGAAGCTCTCCACCTGCACATTGGGATAATGCCCCAGCACTTCGTTGGCAATCGACAGGCGCTCTTCGAGCGAAAAGAAGGGCTTCTTGTTCTTGCTGTCGGCTACGCCCACGACCAGCTTGTCGAACAATCCGGAAGCGCGGCGGACCAGGTCCTCATGACCGCGCGTCAACGGATCGAATGTCCCCGGATATACAGCTGTGACCATGGTGTCTCCTCTCCGGCTATTGAATCAGAAGGCGCATTATGCCTCAATTTGGGTGCCGCTTTTGCGTTGCAATAAATGATAGAAGACCATGCCGGCCTTGTCGGCGCGGACCACTTCCCAGTCCTGCATCCATTCGGGGGCCTGCTCGCCGTCGAGCGGATATTCGGCTTCGGCATAGACCAGTCCGGAGGGCGTGAGCAAAGGCATGCAGGCAGGCAACACTTTTTCCAGCCAGCCCTGGTGATACGGCGGATCGATGAAGACCAGGCTGTAGCCCCCGGGCTCGCGCTGGGCCGTGCTTTGCACGGCGGCCAGGGCGTCGCCGCGGACGATGGCCAGCTTGTCGGCCTTGAGCTTGTCGCGGTTGGCTTCCAGCTGGCGCACGGCCGGGCCACTGTTTTCCACCATCACCACGCGGCGCGCGCCACGGCTGGCGGCTTCGAAACCGAGGGCGCCGGAGCCGGCGAAGAGATCCAGGCAAGCCACCTGCTCCCAGGCACCATCGATGAGATGGGTGATCCAGTTGAAGACGGTCTCGCGCACGCGGTCGGGCGTCGGACGCAGGCCTTCGGCGTCCAGCACCGGCAGCGGCGTGCGCTTCCACTGGCCGCCGATGATGCGCACCTGGTGCGGGCCACGGTTGACGGGCCGGGATGGCTTGCCGCCCTTGGAGGGCGTGCCATGGGAGGGGGGACTGCTCTTGCGCATGACTTTCCTTGCTGCTGACGGCGGGGCCGTCGACGGGACCGGAGGATCCCGTGATTCTCAAACGAAATGAACTAAATGATTTACTCGGCGGCTTCACCGACGATGACGGTGGACAATTCTTCCGGATGCACATGCTTGCGGAAGGCCGCGCGCACATCCTGCACGCTCACCGCGCGGATGCGTTCGATCCAGTGGTCCAGGTAATCCAGCGGCAGGCCATAGAAGCCGATCACCGAAAGGTTCTCCAGCAGCTTGGCATTGCTGTCGATGCGCAGGGCGAAGCCACCGGCGAGGTTGTCCTTGGCGGCCTTCAGTTCGGCGGCGGTCGGGCCTTCCTGCAGGAATTTGTCCAGCGTGGCGCGGGTCACGCGCAGGGCTTCGGCGGTCTGCTCCTTCTTGGTCTGCAGGCCGATCTGAAACGGACCCGGCTGCGCCAGCGGCGAGAAATAACTGTAGACGCTGTAGCTGAGGCCACGCTTCTCGCGCACTTCATCGGTCAGGCGCGAGACGAAACCGCCGCCGCCCAGCACGTAGTTGCCCACCGTCAGTGCAAAGAAATCATTGTCGCCGCGCTGGATGGCCGGGGCGCCGATGAGGATGTGCGATTGCGAAGCCGGATGGGCGATGCGGCGCTCCACGCCCTTGGGCGCAGCCACTTGCGGCAGGGCCGGCAAGGCGCTGCCCTGCGGCAGTTCACGCGTGAGGGCGCTGGCGATGCTGCGCGCCTGCGCTTCGGTGATGTCGCCGATCAGGGCAATCACGGCGCGGTTGGCCACGTAGTGGGCGCGATGGAAGGCCAGCAGGTCCTCGCGGGTGATGGCCTGCAGGCTGGCTTCGCTGGCATCGACGGCATAGGGATGGCTGCCGTAGGCGGCTTCCATGAAGGCCTTCTCGGCGATGGTTTCAGGCTTGGTCAGTTCTTCCTTCAGATTGGCGATGGCCAGCGCACGGTCACGCTCCAGGCCCGCCTGCGGGAAGGCCGGATGGGCCAGCATGCGGCCCAGCAAACCCAGTGCGGCATCGCGCTCGGCGGGCGAGGACAGGCTGCGCAGGCTCACGCCGGCACGGTCCTGCCCGGCCCCGCCATTCTGCTGGGCGGCGACATCGGCAAAGCCGTCGAGGATCTGGGCTTCGGTGAGTGCCGGCGCGCCGTTGGCGGCCTCCACGCCGCGCGTGAGGCTGGCCACGGTCAGCTCGGCCAGACCGGCCTTGGCGGCGGGATCACGGCGCTGGCCGGCATCGAACTGCACGCTCACATCCAGCATGGGAATGGAATGATTGGCCACGAACAGCACGCGCGCGCCATCGGGCTGGGTCCAGGACTGGATGGCCAGGGCCGCCGAAGCGGGAGCGCTGCAGAGGAAGGCCAGCGGGAGCAGCAGGAGAGGAAGAATTTTTTTCATGGAAACGGAAATCGAAAGCGACGGGGCAAGCGTGATGTCAGGCGTTCTGTTCAGGGTCGGGCTCAGCGGCCGGCTGTCCGCCCAGCCACTGCAGGATGGGCTGCCACTGGTCGAGATCGCGCTGCACGCGCGAGGGCGCGATATCCCACAGGGTCAGGCCGTGTGCAGCCAGTTGCACGTAGTTCTGGGTATCGCGCAGATGGCCCAGCACCGGCAGCTTCAGGCCCTCGATGAAGCGCTGCAGCTGCTCGGCCGAGCGGGTGCGGGCATCGACCCGCATGCCGACGATGCCGACATCGATCTGGCCATCGCGCACCGCCTTTTCATTGGCCAGGCGGCGCAGGAAATCCTGGGTGGCCAGGATGTCGAAGATCGAGGGCTGCAGCGGTACCAGGATCTTGTCGGCCAGCTTGAGGGTATCGTTGAGACGCCAGCCATGCAGCCCGGCCGGCGTGTCCAGCACCACGTGGGTGCTGCCCTTGGGGGGCTTGGCGACGTAGTCCTCGTTGATGTCCCAGGTGCTGATGGGGCGCGCCTGTTCCGGACGGATCGACAGCCAGGCGCGCGAAGACTGCTGGCGGTCGATGTCGCCCAGCATGACGGCATGGCCAAGGCTTGCGAAATAACCGGCCAGGTTGGTGGCCAGGGTGGTCTTGCCTACGCCTCCCTTGGGGTTGGCGACGACGATGACGGGCATGGTTTTCTCCGTAAAGAACAGAAGCCGATCGATCAGGAAAGGAAGAACTCAGCGACTGGGATACACCATTAAGCCGGCGTTAATGCCATTCGATACAGCATTCATCCCGGCTTAATGATGCAAAAAACGTCAATCCTCAATGCAACAGGCCGGGCGGCGGCGCGGCGGGCTTCTTGCCGTTCAGCGGCAGCGGGACCAGCGTGGCGACCGTAAGCGTATCGTCCTTGAAGTATTTCTGGGCCACCGCCTGCACCTGGGCGGCGGTCACGCTTTTCAGGCGGTCGATGATGCGGTCGATGTTCTTCTGGCCCAGGCCGGTGGTTTCCATCATGCCGATTTCCATGGCCTGGCCGAAGACGGAATCGCGCTTGTAGACCTGGGAGGCGATCAGTTGCGTCTTGACGCGCTGCAGTTCCTGCTCGGAGACGCCTTCGCTGGCGATGCGCTGCACTTCCGCGCGCAGCAGGCCTTCCAGCTGTTCGGTGGAAACGCCATTGGCCGGGCTGCCTTCCAGCGTGAACAGCACCGGGCCGCGTGCTACACCGCTGTAGCTGGCACCGACGGCAGTGGCCTGGCTGGCGGTGCGGATCAGGTTGGCCGTCAGGCGGGCATTGTCATAGCCATCCAGCACGGCGGAGAGCACGTCGAGGGCGTAGGCTTCCTGGTCGGCTTCCACATTGCGCAGGGCGGGCACCTTCCAGGCCATCACCACATAAGGATTTTCAGCCGGTGCCTTGACGGTGACGCGGCGCAAGCCCAGCTGCTCGGGCTCGTTCTGCGGCTTGCCCTGGGGCACGGGGTGGGACGGGATCTTGCCGAAATATTTTTTGGCCAGCGCCAGCACGCGCTGGGCATCGACATCCCCGGCCACCACCAGCGTGGCGTTGTTGGGGGCGTACCACTGGCGATACCAGCCGGCGATGTCCTGCACCGTCATGTGCTGCAGGTCGTCCATCCAGCCGACCACGGGGTGGTGATAGGGGTGGGCGGTCCAGGCGGCGGCGTTCAGGGCTTCGTTCAACAGGCCCATGGGCTGGTCATCGGTGCGCCAGCGGCGCTCTTCCATGATGACGCGGATTTCCTTGGCAAATTCCTTGGCGTCGAATTGCAGGTTGGCCATGCGGTCGGCTTCGAGCGCCATCACCTTTTCCAGATGGCTCTTTTCGATCTGCTGGAAGTAGGCGGTGAAGTCATTGGCGGTGAAGGCGTTTTCCTGCCCGCCCAGCTCGGCCACCAGGCGGCTGAAGTCGCCGACCTTGTGGTTCTTGGTGCCCTTGAACATCATGTGTTCCAGCGCGTGCGATACCCCCGTGGTGCCGTTGAGTTCATCGATGCCGCCGACCTTGTACCAGACCATCTGCACCGCCGTGGGGGCGCGCCGGTCTTCCTTGACGACCACTTTCATGCCGTTGGCCAGCACGAATTCGCGCGCCGGCTCGGCCCGCACCTGCGCCGCCGTGGCGGCAAGGAGGCTCAGCAGGGCGGTGGCCAGGAGGGCTCTGATCTTCGATTTCATGGGCTGTGCTCTGATAAAATGCAGGATTCATTGACCCTGGCGGCCATGCGCGGGTCTTGTGGAAGGGCAATTGTAACCTGTCCACTGCGGTTGTCAGGGCAGCCACGCGCCTGCCGTCCCGCCCTCCCCCGCCCCGGCCGCAGCTACCATCCAGCCTATCCGCCATCCGATGTTCAGTTTTTTCAAAAGAAAACCCAAACCGGAAGCGCAACCCGCGCTGCCGCCCCAGGCCGAACCGGCGCCCCAGCCTGCTCCCGCTCCTTCCATTGCCCCTGCTGCCGTTGAGCCACCTGTTTCTGCGCCCGCACCGGTAGCGCCGGTGGAGCCGGTAGCGCCTGCACCGCAACCGGTGCCTGCGCCGGAACCTGAACTGCTCGCCACCGAAGCGCCTGCGGCAGAAGAAGTCGAGATCGTCGCCGCGCCGGAACCGGCGCCCGAGGCCAAGCGCTCGTGGCTGTCGCGCCTGAAGGCCGGGCTGTCCAAGACCTCGAGTAACCTGACCACGCTGTTCGTGGGTGCGCGCATCGATGAAGACTTGTACGAGGAACTGGAATCGGCCCTGCTGGTATCGGACGCCGGCGTGGAAGCCACCCAGTGGCTGCTGGCCGAACTGAAGAAAAAGGTCAAAAACGAGCGCCTGACCGAAGCCGCCCAGGTGCGCACCGCCCTGCGCGCCCTGCTGATCGACCTGCTGCAGCCGCTGCAGCGCCCGCTGGTGCTGGGCCGCGACAAGCCGCTGGTGATGATGATTGCCGGCGTCAACGGTGCCGGCAAGACCACCACCATCGGCAAGCTGGCCCTGCATCTGCAGGCGCACGGCCAGTCGGTGCTGCTGGCCGCCGGCGACACCTTCCGCGCGGCCGCCCGCGAGCAGCTGGCGGTCTGGGGCGAGCGCAACAACGTCCAGGTGATCGCGCAGGAATCCGGCGATCCGGCCGCCGTCGCCTATGACTCGGTGCATTCGGCGCAGGCGCGCGGCACCCACGTGGTGATGGTCGATACCGCCGGCCGCCTGCCGACGCAATTGCACCTGATGGATGAACTCAAGAAGATCAAGCGGGTCATTGCCAAGGCGATGAACTCGGCACCACACGAAGTGCTGCTGGTCATCGACGGCAACACCGGCCAGAATGCGCTGGCCCAGGTCAAGGCCTTCGATGATGCGCTGGGGCTGACCGGCCTGGTGGTGACCAAGCTCGATGGCACCGCCAAGGGCGGCATCCTGGCCGCCATCGCCAAGACCCGCCCGGTGCCGCTGTACTTCATCGGCGTGGGCGAGAAGATCGAAGACCTGCAGCCGTTCAATGCCACCGAATTCGTCGATGCCCTCCTGAGTTGAACCGATGATTGAATTTACCCGGGTTTCCAAGCAATACGCGCGCGAGGTCTATGCCCTGCGCGACATCACGTTGTCGGTGAAGAAGGGCGAATTGATCTTTTTGGCCGGCCCTTCCGGTGCCGGCAAGTCCACGCTGCTGAAGATGATCGCGGCCATCGAGCGGCCCACTTCGGGCAAGCTCACCGTCAGCGGCACCGACATCGCGGGCTTGAAACCTTCCGGCCTGCCCTACCTGCGACGCAACCTGGGGCTGATCTTCCAGCAGCAGAAGCTGTTGCTGGACCGCAATCTGCTGGCCAACGTGATGCTGCCGCTGATCGTGACCGGCTCTTCCCGCCCGGATGCGGAAAAGCGCGCCCGCGCCGCACTCGACAAGGTCGACCTGCTGGAGAAGGCCATGTGCGAGCCGCTGGAACTGTCCGGCGGTGAGCAGCAGCGCGTGGCCATTGCGC
>NZ_DBIC01000161.1:74034-74394 GCF_002296545.1 Herbaspirillum sp. UBA812
CAGCAGCGCGTGGCCATTGCGCGCGCCATCGTCAACCGTCCGCAGATCATTCTGGCTGACGAGCCGACGGCCAATCTGGACCGGGCCAATGCCAACAAGGTGCTGGCGGCCCTGAAATCCTTCCACGGCGTGGGCGTGACCTGCCTGATCTCGACCCACGACGAAAATTTCCTCACCGGTGCCGACCGCATCATCTACCTGGACCGTGGGCGCATCGTCGATGGCTGGCACAACGGCGTGGCCAATCCCGTGGAGGTGTCGCCATGAACTGGCTCCGACAGCATTTCGCCGCCATTGCGGACGCCCTGCGCCACCTGCTGCGCTCGCCGGGCAATTTCCTGTTGAACGTGCTGGTGGTCT
>NZ_DBIC01000359.1:0-8327 GCF_002296545.1 Herbaspirillum sp. UBA812
GAGCTGGCGGCCGATACCTATGCCGCTGCGGAAAGTGCCATGCTCATGTATGGCATGGGCATTACCCAGCATCGTGAAGCGGTGCGTGCCATCCACATGCTGACCAATCTGCTGCTCATGCGCGGCAATATCGGCAAGCCGGGCGCGGGCATCTGCCCGATCCGCGGGCATTCCAACGTGCAGGGTCAGCGCACCGTGGGCATCACCGAAAAACCGGAGATGGTGCCCAATGACAAGCTGCGCGCGCTCTATCATTTCGAGCCACCGATGGAAAAGGGCCTCAACACGGTGGAAGCCTGCGAAAAGATTCGCGATGGCGAACTGTCCGCCTTCTTCATGCTGGGCGGGAATTTCGTGCGGGCCATTCCCGATCATGGGGTGATGGAACCCGCCTGGCGCAAGCTGCCGCTGACGGTGCAGGTGGTGACGCACTTCAACCGTTCCTGCGTCATCCATGGCAAGACGTCCTACGTGCTGCCCTGCCTCGGCCGCATCGAGATCGACCAGCAACGCGGCGGCGAGCAGGCTGTGTCAGTGGAAGACAGCACCGGCTGCATGCATGGCTCGCGCGGGCGGGTCAAACCGGCCTCGCCGCATCTGCTGTCGGAACCGGCCATCCTGGCCGAACTGGCCAAGCGACTGCTGCCGGTAAATCCGCAGGTGGACTGGGATGCGTGGGTCGGCGACTACGCCCTGATTCGCGATGCCATCGAGGCCACCTATCCTGACATCTTCCGCGACTTCAATGCACGCATGTGGACGCCAGGCGGTTTCGCGCGCCCGCTGGCGGCGCGCGAACGGCAATGGAAGACTCCCAACGGCAAGGCCAACTTCAAGACACCAGACGGCTTTGATCCTGATCCCGACATGCCTGGCGATGCCCCCGGCGTGTTGCGGCTCATGACCACGCGCGGTGACAGTCAATTCAATACGACCGTCTATTCGCTGGATGACCGCTTCCGTGGCGTGTGGGGCACGCGTCGCGTGCTGCTGATGAATCTGCGCGATTTGCAGCAGCAGGGATTGGGCGCAGGGGATTTCGTCACGGCCGAGACAGTGTCGGATGACGGCGTGCAGCGCCGCGTCGATCATCTGCGCGTGGAGCCTTTCGATATTCCGGTGGGCTGCGTGATGGGTTATTTCCCTGAACTCAACCGGCTCATCCCGCTGTTCCACCATGCACGCGGCAGCAAGGTGCCGGCGGCGAAGTCGATTCCGATTCGCTTGATTCCGGAGATTGGGGAGCCGGTGTTGTCGTGATTCGAACGATGTATTTTTCTCGGACAAAAAAAGGCCCCGCCAAAGCGGGGCCAAGAGGGAACTGAGGAAACCTCAGGGTTACAACACAAAAACACCTTGCGTACTGCTATTCAGTTATTGGCTGATAAAAAATTTATATTGTTTATAAATTATCGTAAATCAGCCGTCGGAAATTTCTCCGGTCAATACTTCCACATGATCTTCTGCAATTCCTTGGGATCATTGGTACGGGTCAGGGCCAGCTCGGCCAGGATGCGTGCCTTCTGGGCATTCTGGTCATCGGTGACCACCCAGTCGTACTTGTCATCAGGCTGCTCGCCGTTGCGGATCACCACGCCGCTGCCGGTGCGCGAGGCGCGGATCACCTGCACACCCTTGCTGCGCACTTCCTGCAGCACCGGCACGATCTGCTCGGCCACGCTGCCGTTGCCAGTGCCGTCATGGATGATGGCCTTGGCACCTGCCGCCACGAAGGCGTCATACGCCGTGCGGCTTACGTTGCCGTAGTTGTAGACGATGTCCACGCGCGGCAGGCTGCTGATCTTGTCGATGTCGAACTCGGTCTGCGTGGTGTGCGGACGCGCCGGCAGGCGGTAGAAGCTCAGCTTGTTCTCCACCACATAGCCCAGCGGACCATAGGGCGAGCGGAAAGTCTCGACCTTGAAGGTATTGCTCTTGGTGACGTCGCGGCCGGAATGGATCTCGTCGTTCATCACCACCAGCGTGCCCTTGCCAGCCGCTTCCTTGCTGCCGGCCACCAGCACCGCGTCATACAGGTTCAGCGCACCATCCGCGCCCAGCGCGGTACCGGGACGCATGGAGCCGACCACCACCACCGGCTTCTCGCTCTTCAATACCAGGTTCAGGAAATAGGCCGTCTCTTCGATGGTGTCGGTGCCGTGGGTGATGACGATGCCGTCCACATCGCTCTGCTTCAGCAGTTCCGAGACGCGCTTGCCCAGCTTGATCAGACGCTCGTCATTGAAGCTCTCGCTGCCGATCTGGAAGATCTGTTCGCCGCGCACGTTGGCGATCTTGGAAATTTCGGGGACGGCGGCGATGATCTTGTCGACCGGAACCACGGCCGATTGATAGGCGGCCGTATTGACGCTGGATGCGCCCGCGCCGGCGATGGTGCCGCCGGTGCCGATGACGACCACGTTGGGCTTCTTGTCCTGGGCGTGCGCCGCAAAGGCGCAGGCCAGCGAGAGGATCATGACCGAACCGATTTTTTTGAAGTGTGCCTGCTGCATTGTTATAAGTCTCCTGGTTGACACGGTGAGGCCGCGGGCGATCGCCCAATTTTTCTAAGTCTCGATACGGCGGATCGCGCGGATGAATTCGCGCACGGGGCGTCGAACGTTGGCGATCATACGAAAGCGCCGCGCCGCTGTCTCATGCTTTTAAAACATGAACGAATGCACGGCATGCATGAGCCCGCCCAATACCCATGCGGCTTGCAGGACAGTACATGGAAAATGCGAACGAAAAAAAAGACCGCTCGCGCGGCCTCTGGTACAGGAACGCCCGGCGGTCCGTCAGAAGAATTCCACCGTATCGTTGGTCGTGATGCCCGAACGCAGCACGCCTGAATTCACCAGTTCCTGGTAGTAGCAGATGCGGTTGCGGCCGCTCTTCTTGGCGTGATACAGCGCCTGGTCGGCATGGCCCAGGATCACCACCGGCGTTTCGCGCGCGATGTTGACGAAGCCCAGGCTCACCGTGACCTTGCCGACCTGCGGGAAATCATATTCCTGCACGTTCTGGCGGAAGCGGTCGAAGATCTTGCGCGCATCGGTGAGCGTGGTCGAGCGCAGCAGGATCACGAATTCCTCGCCGCCAAAACGGAAGATGCGGTCATGCGCCCGGAACGAAGCGCGCAGGATGTTGGCCACCAGGATCAGCACTTCATCGCCATACAGGTGGCCGTAGCGGTCATTGACCTGCTTGAAGTGATCGATGTCGACCACCCCCAGCCAGTGGCCCTTGGGTTCGTCATTGCTGTCGTGCCGGCGTTCGTCGCGGTCCACGGAATGGGCTTCGTGCGGCGCGATGGCGAAGGCGTAGCGGGTGAACTGCTCGTCGAAGGTCTTGCGGTTGAACAGGCCGGTGAGTGCGTCGCGCTCGCTGTAATCCAGCAGGCTCTGGTAATTGCAATAGACGTGGAAGATGCCGCGGATCACATCCAGCATGGTCGGTGCAAAGGGCTGCTGGCTGCGGATCTCCAGGCAGGAATTCATCTTCCCGTGCAGCCAGACCGGCAGCCACAGTACGTGTTCGCCCTCGGGCGTGGTTTCGTCGAACTCGTTGAGATGATTGCGGATACAGGCCAGCATGGCCGGATAGGCCGACAGCGGTTCCTTGGGATCGTCGCTGGTCAGTTCGGCGATGGTGTGGACCGTGCCATCGCGGATGACCATCTTTTCCTGCACGAAGTATTCATCGCGCAGCGTGAAGATGTCGAGCATGCGGATGGTCTCGACCTCAGTGAGCTGATACAGCGCGGAGATGACGGAGATGGCCAGGCGGGAGTGCTCCCGGTGGGCCGTGATTTCTACCAGATGCTTGAGCAGCGGTTTTTTCATCTCGTCGTCGATGTCCTGCATGAGCCCATTGTTCTATGTATGGTCGGTACTCGGCTGTGCTTGCCCGGCGTCTTCGACTGCGGGCTGGCTGACATGCCATGAAGCAGTGCCCGGCCATCGGCAGGAGCGTAGTCAGGAGCAAGGCATGTCGCAGCGGAATGAAGACGATCCCGGTGCAAGATTCACGCCATCAAGCTAGCACGGAAGCACAAGGATTTTACAGGCGGCAAGCATGGGAATGAAGCAGTTTCTGCATGTCACTGCAGAAAATTTGCGCTTTGATTGCCGCATGGAAACTTTAGATCTCGCGTGACTTTCACTTACGTGGGGCTTGGTGAGTATTGCGTGCGTTCTTGCCAGCCAATCCCGCAGTATCAGGCTGAAGCCCAGGCGCATGGCGGAATTGCGGCAATGCGTCATTTTCAGGCAGGCACGTCGTCAGCTTCTCAGCTGCCGAAAATCGATGAGCGGTTTTTGGGGTTTACTTACAAAAAATCGCCGTGCAACAGCCGGCGATATTTGTTTATATCATTTGTAATAGTGTTCCGGATTTCCGATTGCAGGAGCCCGGTTTGCTGCTTCAGGCATAAATGATCAGCAGCGCCACGGCGATGATCAGAGCGAATTTGGTGATCTTGTAGACGGTCTTGTTCCAGTTCTTGAAGCGGCGGCGATACTGCCCGGCCAGCCAGACGAAGCGGAACAGCTTGTTGACGCGCCCGGTCTGGTCGCCGGTCTCATTGGGCGAGGCAGCGGCGGTCATCATGGTGCGGCCGAGGAAGCCATTGATGGCTTCTGCCCAACGATAGCGCAGCGGACGCTCGACATCGCAGAAGAGGATGATACGGTTCGTCTCGGAGCCGTTCTGTGCCCAGTGGATGAAGGTCTCATCGAACACCACGCTCTGGCCATCACGCCAGCTGTAACGCTGGCCGTCGACTTCGATGAAGCAGCGGTCGTCGTTGGGCGGGACCAAGCCCAGGTGGTAGCGCAGCGAACCGGCGAAGGGATCGCGGTGCGGATTGAGCGTGCCGCCCGGAGCCAGTTCGGCAAACATGGCGGCCTTCACCGACGGGATGCGCTTGAGGATTTCCACGGTCTTGGGGCAGAACTTCTCGGCCGAGGGATGGCTGGCGTTGTACCACTTCAGATAGAAACGCTTCCAGCCAGCCTTGAAGAAGGAGTTGAAGCCGGCATCGTCATTCTTTTCCGCCGCCTTGATCTTGGCCATCTCGCGCAGGGCCACGGCTTCGTCGCGGATCACTTCCCAGTTCTGGTCGATGAGGGCGAGGTCATCGAACTGCTTCACGGCCGGGTAGGGGACCGCCGGTACGCGCGAAAAGGCGTACATGAACAGGTTGATCGGCGACATGATCGAGGAGTGATCGAAGAACTGCCGCAGGAAGGGCAGGCGCACGCGTCCACGGAAATGGATGAACAGGATGGAAAACAGATAGATGAAGACAATTGCCCACTTCATTGCAGGGTCCTTTGATGTTGCCGGCCTTTTCGAATCAAATGAAGGAAAAGGCTGAGACGGATATCCGTCCATATGGGGTCAGGGCCGGGAAGATCAACGACAGCGCTCCGCCAATGGCGGAACGGCTGACAGCAAACCAGGCTGGAAGACGCCGTGATGCTGCAAGATGCGCGATGATGAGCTGAAATCCCGGTGGCTGCGCACGCCCGGCAGGATGCCGGCAACGCAGAGCAAGCGAGGATTCTACACCAAGGGCTCGTCAGAGTTTGTAAGGGCGCTGATTGCCCTATGTGAAGAATCCTGCAACAAACGCATGCGCTGACCCAGATCAAGCGGGCAAAAAAAGGACCGGGCAATCCGGTCCTTTCCAGGGCGTGAACGAAAACGCTCAAGCGGCCTGGGTCACCACCTGGCGTGCGCGGTTCCAGCGCGGCAGGCCGGTGAAGGCGAAATCGATTTCCGGCACGTGGCCGGAGACGATCTCGGCGATCGCGCGGCCGGAGCCGCAGCCCATGGTCCAGCCCAGGGTGCCATGGCCGGTGTTGAGGTACAGGTTGGCGAACTTGGTCTTGCCCACGTAGGGGACGTTGGACGGGGTCAGCGGGCGCAGGCCGGTCCAGTAGGTCGGGTTCTCGTAGTCGCAGCCATCCGGGAACAGTTCACGAGTGCGGCGGGTGATGGCTTCGCAGCGAGTGGTATTGAGTTCGCGGGTGTAGCCGTTCAGTTCGCAGGTGCCAGCCACGCGCAGGCGGTCGCCCAGGCGCGAGACCACCAGCTTGTAGCCGTCATCGGTGAGCGAGACGGTGGGGGCGGCGTCCGGGTTGGTGATCTGGTAGGTGGCCGAATAGCCCTTGCCAGGGTAGAGCAGCAGGTCGATGCCCAGCGGCTTGACCAGTTGCTGCGAGAAGCTGCCCATGGCGACCACGAAGGTATCGGCCTTCAGGACTTCATGGCGGCCGTCCGGGTTGATGACTTCCACGCCGGTCACGCGGGCGGCAGCGCCTGCGCCTTCGGTGATCAGGCGGGTGATGCTGGTGGAATAGCGGAATTCGACGCCGGCTTCTTCACTTTTCTTGGCCAGGCCGGTGGTGAGCTTGAAGACGTCGCCCGATTCATCGGTGGCGGTGAAGTCGCCGCCGACGATCTTGTTGCGGATCGAAGCCAGGGCCGGTTCGATGCGCACGACTTCATCAGCACCGATGGATTCGCGCGGGCAGCCCAGGTCGCGCATGAGCTTGGCGGCGGGCAGCGAGTCCTGGAATTCCTTTTCTTCGGTGTAGAAGTGCAGGATGCCGCGGGTCAGGTGGTCGTACTGGATGCCGGTGTCGGCGCGCACGGCTTGCAGGGTCTGGCGGCTGTATTCGCACAGGGCGACGATGTTGCGGATGTTCTCGTCGGTGCGGGCGGCGGTGCACTCACGCAGGAAAGCCACGGCCCACTTCCATTGCAGCCATTCGGGACGGAAGCGGTAGAGCAGCGGGGCGTCTTCCTTGCCCAGCCATTTGAGGACCTTCATCGGGGCGGCCGGATTGGCCCATGGTTCAGCGTGCGAGACCGAGATCTGGCAGCCGTTGGCGAAGCTGGTTTCCTGCGCCGCGCCGGGCTGGCGGTCGATGACGGTGACGTCGTAGCCCTGCTTCTTCAGGAACCAGGCGGAAGCGGTTCCGATAATGCCTGCGCCCAATACGATCACTTTCATCTCACTCTCCCGGTTTTGCATGAACTTGCTGTGGTTGTTCGGACGTTCGCATTTGCGAATTCAAATGCGAACAATGCAAGCATTGTAAGAAAAGCGTGATTGCCGATGTGATCAATACTGGCTAGAATTTTTATGAATAAAAAGGCTGTTGCAATATTTTTATTCAAAAGAAAAAGAAAAATCCAGCAAGATTTACATTTTTGAAGATGTGAAGCGCGCCATCTCTTCCGCCACGGCGCGCTCGACCGTTTCGGTGAGGGCATCGCGCAGGCCTTCCCTGACGCGCTGCATCACGATATCGGAAAGATGGTCCAGCGCCAGCGCCATCTGGTCCTGCAGGTGTTGGTGCAGCACGGTATCGACGCGTTCCAGCAGGCTTTGCAGGACGTTTTCGCGGATTTCCTGTTCCCACTGGCGGTATTGTTCGGCGGCCGGGGTCACCGGGGGCAGGGGCGTCATTGCCGGGGCCGCCGCTGCGGGCCCCTGGTAATGGGTATTCGCGGGCTGGGTGTGGAAGGCGCCCGGCTGCATGGGGGCGGCATAATCCGGGGCCGGGGGCGCTGCCGGTGCGAGCGGGATGATCTCGGTGAGCAGGGGGATGCTGTTGTCGTCGTGGTTCATGGCGTGAGCGGGCGGGGCGGGCTCAGGCGGCCACGTGGTGCGAGAGGGGATAGCCGCGTTCCTTGTAGAAACGGTAGCGGTCGCGGCCGGCGGCCTTGTCGGCGTCGTCGGCGGAAATGATTTCCAGCAGGCGTTCAAAGCGCGCGAAATGCGCGGGGGTGTCGCTGCCCAGGTTGATGAGGATCTGGTGGTGCGGCAGGTCGGCGCTGTCGTCGGCGGTCAGGATGATGGGCGTCTGCGCGGCCAGCGGGTCACCGGCCATCACGTGCGGCAGGAAATCCTGCTCGGAAAAGCTCCAGAGCGCCTGGTCCAGCTGCTGCAATTCGGCACGGTTGGGGGTGCGCAGTACCAGGGTGGCGCCGGAAGCGCGCGCCTTGCGCACCAGGCGGCACACGTAGGCGATCTTTTGCGGGACGTTGCTGTGAAAGTCGATTCGGGTCATCCCGCCAGTATAGTGGGTCGCGGTGCGGTGTGCTATTCGGGCAAGAAAAGCAAATGGCCTGTAGCAGGAACTGCCGCGCCAAGGACCTCATCCGGCAAGAACTTTTCTCTGCAGAACTTATCTATGGCCATTCGCAGAGTCGATAAGAATGAGCTTGTCCCTATCCTCAGGAAATTATCAGTGACGGGGCGGCAGTGCGCTTGGATAAAACGACCTGGTCACGCGCCACGCCGCCAGGAG
>NZ_DBIC01000231.1:0-21634 GCF_002296545.1 Herbaspirillum sp. UBA812
GCACGCAGATGCAGTGGATCAGTTCATTCATCGGATGGCGATGGCTCTCGGCATAGCGGGCCAGCAGTACATCGATGCGGCGCGGGGAAACGGTGCTGTCCATGGTGAGCTCCCTGATCAATGGCCGGCCAGACGTTCAGCGGCCACCGGAAACGTCGATGAAAGTCCCCGTGGCGTAGGACGACTCGTCCGACAGCAGCCACAGGATGGCGTTGGCCACTTCCTCGGCGGTGCCGCCGCGCTTCATGGGGACGGCATCCTTGAGCCGGTCGACACGGCCCGCCTCGCCGCCGCTGGCGTGGATATCGGTATAGATCAGACCCGGACGCACGGCGTTGACGCGAATGCCCTCGGCGGCCACTTCCTTGGCCAGGCCGATGGTGAAGGCATCGATGGCCCCCTTGGAGGCGGCGTAGTCCACGTATTCACCGGGGCCACCCAGCTTGGCAGCCATCGACGACAGGTTGACGATGGCCCCGCCCTGCCCGCCGTGGCGGGTGGACATGCGCTTGACCGCCTCGCGCGCGCACAGCAGGCTGCCGGTGACATTGGCCACCAGCACCCGGGTGATGCGTTCGGCGCTCATGGCGTCCAGGCGCGACTGGTGATCCAGGATTCCGGCATTGTTGACCAGGGCGGTGACGCGGCCCAGTTCCTGGTCGGTGGTGGTGAAGAGGCGCAGCACGTCCTCCTCTTTGGAGACATCGCCGGCGACGGTAATGGCGCGGCCGCCCGCGGCACGGATCTGCCCGGCCACCGATTCGGCGGCCTCGCGGTTGGACACGTAGTTGACGCACACGGCGTAGCCGCGCTGGCCCGCCAGCAACGCGGTGGCCGCGCCGATGCCACGGCTGCCGCCGGTGACGATGATGACCTTGTCTGTCATGTTCTGTATCCCTTGTGTGAATGGCCCGGCGCGTGACGCCTGGGCAGCTTACGCTAAGATGTGAATTCTTGTGCATTTTGCCGCAAGCCTGACGCTTCTGCAGCCGCGCCATTGTGCCCGGATGGCGAGGCCGATGGAGCTTGCTGAAATTCTTTTCATCCCGGCCATTTACATGCCTGCTCGCCCTTCCTTTGCCGCCACCCCTTCGCCTGCCCATGATGCTGCCCGCGCTGCCGATTCGGGCACTACTGATCCCTTGCTGGCCAGCTTTGCGCCGGTAGTGGCGCCGGATACGCGCATCCTGATCCTGGGCAGCTTGCCGGGAACCGCTTCGCTGGCGATCCGGCAGTATTACGGGCATCCGCGCAATGCCTTCTGGCGACTGGTGGGCGAAGTGATCGGGGTTGACCTTTACGCGATGGACTATGCCGCCAGGCTTGCCACCTTGCTGCAGCATCGCATCGGCCTGTGGGACGTGATCGCCCAGGCCAGGCGCATCGGCAGTCTCGACAGCGAAATCCGGGATCACAGCGGCAATGACTTGCTGACGCTGATCGCCGGTCTTCCGGCATTGGAGACCATCGCTTTCAATGGCGGTACCGCCGGCAAGATCGGGATCAAGGCACTGGGCGCCAAGGCAGAGAACTATCGGATGGTGGTGTTGCCGTCGAGCAGTCCGGCGCATGCGGCGTTGGCGTATGAGGACAAGCGTGCGCGCTGGCTGGCCGCACTGCGCTCATCATCGCCGCCGATGTCGCCTGCCGGGCCTCAAAGGTAATGATAGCGACAGGCAAAGCAGCTGAATGATGCGGTTGAGCCTCTTTCTTGTCCCGCGCTTGCCAATACTGGTAGTCGTGCGAGGCTGGCGCCCTGACTATGCTTCCTCGACTAGCGCTTGTTACTCATCCAGCTTCTTTTCCTCGATCTTGGCGGCCCAAAGTTGGGCAATCGAGCGCTCCAGATGGGCGACGTTGGCAGGCGAGCGCAACAGATGAGCCGTTTCCATCGGGCTACTGAAGCAATCGTGCGAGACCAGCTCCCCATTGGGATCGTCGCCAGGCTGTCTTGGCTTCATTTTCTGAAGAACAGATAGTCATAAAATTCCCCCGACAACCCGCCATTGAAAATCAAATACTGCAACGCCTTCGCGAAAAACACGATGGCGCAGAAGACGATGGCCAGCTTCAGGCAGAGGATGAGGTTCTTGAGCATGGCGCAAGTGTAATGGAGCACCGGCCGCCAGCGCACCACCCCGACGGGAAACGCACAAAAAAAAACGCCCGGCCAGACGTCGGGCGGTGCACAGAGCAACGCTTGGGGCGGAATTCAGAACGCCGGCACCAGCGATCCCTTGAACTCGGTCTCGATGAACTTGCGCACTTCCTCCGACTGGTAGGCCTGCACCAGCTTCCTGGCCCAGGGCTTGTCCTTGTCCTCGGCGCGGGTGGCGATGATGTTGGCGTAACGGCCGCGCGGATCTTCCACGGCGATGGTGTCCTTCTGCAGGGACAGGCCGGCCTTGTAGGCGTAGTCATTGTTGATCGAGGCGGCCGCCAGGTCGTCCAGCGAGCGTGGCAGTTGCGCCGCATCCAGTTCGATCAGCTTGAGCTTGCGCGGGTTGTCGATGATGTCCAGCGGCGTGGCGTTGACGCCGTTTTCGCCCACGCCCGGCTTGAGCTTGATCAGGCCGGCTTTCTGCAGCAGCAGGAGCGCCCGGTTGCCGTTGGAGGGATCATTCTGGATGCCGACCTGCGCACCGTTGGGCAGCTGGTCCACCGACTTGAACTTGCGCGAGTAAATGCCCAGCGGCGCCGTGATGGTCAGGCCGACCGGCACGATCTTGTAGCCACGTGCTGCAATCTGGCTTTCCAGGTAGGGACGGTGCTGGAAGGCGTTGGCGTCCAGGTCACCGGAGGCCAGTGCCGCATTGGGCTGGAGGTAGTCGCTGAAGACCACGGTCTGGATCTCCAGGCCGTCGCGTGCGGCGACTTTCTTGACGACGTCGAAGATGGCTTCGGCACTGCCGACAGAGATACCGACCTTGATCTTGTTCTTGTCCTGCGCGCTGGCACCATGCGGTGCCAGGACCAGGGTCAGCGCAGCAGCGGCGGCGATGCGCTTGATGATTGCAGCCAATGGCATGGTAACTCCGGAAATGATGAGGTCCGCATCCTCACATACGCGCGCGCCCGGCAGAAGGAATGAATTCGCATGTCGATATGCGCAAAGCGTGCAGCGGCCGATGGCAGCCTCCCAAGGCAAGGTATCATTCGGCATCCGCAGGCCGCCTCCCCGGCTGCCGCGCCGTTTCATTCATATCATGCTCATCCGAAGAAAATCCATCGAAGCCCAGGCCAATACCAAGGCCGGCCCCAATCGTCGCCGTCAACAGCTGGAAGCCGACGCCAGCAAACCGCGCAAACCGAAATATGCCCCGGTCACGCTCTCCGAGCTGGAAGGCGTACGTTATCTGCATTTCGGCACCGAATGGGTACAGGGCGCGATGCGCATTCGCAAACCCGACTGGATCGAGCTGGAATACGCCCAGCAGATGATGGCCTGGATGCTCTTCAACCGCACGCCACGCCATATCGTGCAACTTGGGCTCGGAACCGGCGCGCTGACCAAGTTCAGCTACCGGCAATTCCCGCAGGCGCAGGTGACGGCGGTGGAGCTGAATCCGGCTGTCATCGCCATCTGCCACAGCATGTTCAAGCTGCCCGAGCCGGACGAACGGCTGATGCTCATCGAAAGCGATGCCATGGATTTCATCGTCCATGCTGCCACGCACGGCATCATCGATGCCTTGCAGGTTGATCTCTACGACGCCACTGCACGCGGGCCGGTGCTGGACACTCCCGAGTTTTACCAGGCCTGCTATGACAGTCTGGCACCGGGCGGCGTGATGACGGTCAATCTCTTTGGCGATCATCCGAGCTATGCCAAGAACCTGCGGGCGATGGAATACGCCTTCGATACCGTGGTGTCGCTGCCGGAAGTCCATGACGGCAACGTGGTGGCACTGGCCTTCAAGGGCGCGGTGACGTTCGATTTCCCCGAGTTGTATGCGCGTGCGGCACTCATTGAGAGCCAGACCAGGCTGCCGGCCAAGTCCTGGGTCAATGGAATCAAATCGGGCTTGTAACGCAAATTGTGCGCAAAAGGAGGCCGGGCGTGGCGCGGGCGCCGAAGAGATAAAATATTTTCATCTTTTCTCAAAAAAAGCTTGCACCACCCCGACCTCCCTCCTATAATGCGCTCTCTCTTGCAGCACTGAGGCAACAACGAAGTGCAGCAACGGGGCGTTAGCTCAGCTGGTAGAGCAGCGGACTCTTAATCCGTAGGTCCACAGTTCGAATCTGTGACGCCCCACCAAAATTTCAAAAGGCCTCTCAACCCGAGGCCTTTTTCACTTCCCGGTTGACCTGATCTCTTCAGGAACACCACGGGGCGTTAGCTCAGCTGGTAGAGCAGCGGACTCTTAATCCGTAGGTCCACAGTTCGAATCTGTGACGCCCCACCACTAACGAAAAGCACCACGAGTGATCGTGGTGCTTTTTTTGTGTCTGCGCCTCTTTGCGTGCGTCGGCGAACTTCCTGCCTCAACCCCTCAAGACCCCCTCAAGAATCGCACCTCTTCGCGATCACATTCAGTCTCCTGGTCTCTTGCTCTTGCGCTACCGCCCCCCCTTACCGGCCTTTTTTACCATCGGCCATTCACTCCCTCATCTGGGCAGAAACGGTAGCGCCAGACTCGTCCCCACTCCCGCTCTGCGCCGATCCCGGTGCGCCCTTGCGCTGCCGCCCCGGACGGATGCGCTTGGCCTCGGAAGCTGCTGGCAGCTCGCGCTTCTTCTTCCCCGTCTTGGCCATCTGCGACAAGCCAGACAAGAGCTGAACCAGGGAGCTGCGCAGCACGGGATCCACGGCGCGATAACAGGCAATCAGCTCGCTCTCCTGCTGGCTCGGCGTACTGCCCCGCACTCCGGTCAGCACATAGGTGATATCGATGCCGATCTCACCCAGACCATGCAGGTAATAGGCGTCCGGCGCGGTCTCTCCGATCTCATACTTGATCTGGGTACGTGCCGTGATATCGAGCTGGTCCGCTACCGATTTCTGGGTATGACCGCAGCGGCCACGCTCTTGCGCAAGGCGATCACCAAGTACTGTCAAAAATTCACTCTTATTCGATGACATATGAAAAGGACCTCTCCTAGAATGTTGCTTTCAGCTCAACAGCGAGGAGACATCTTATGGCACCCAAGCAACAAAACGAACGCAAGCCCGCAAAAGGAACGACGCGTCTGGTGAATTTTCGATTAAATGAGGCGGAATTCGAGGAAGCTGACCTGTTGGCACAACAAACCTACCGCTCGCGCGCTCTTTTCATTCGCACGATGTATTTGCTGGGACTGCAGACGTATCGCCGCCAGCATCCTGTCGACTGAGATCGCGCACACGCATTCGCCCGACCAGGATGACGATGAACGGGGCGGCCGAACGGGTCAGATGAGGCCGCGGCGCAGCAGGAACTCCCTGGCTTCCCGCATTACCTGATCCGCTTGCTCGCGGTGCGGGACATGGCCACATTGCGCCAGCATCCGCGACTCGCCCTGCCCCGGGAACGCTGCGGGCAAGCTGGCAATCATGCGCGGATGCGTGAGACTGCCAAACTCATCCAGATCGCCATGCAGCGCCAGCACCGGACAGACTAGCCGCTCCAGCATGGGGGCCAGCGACCAGTGCGCAAAGGAAGGCGAGAGCCAGGTGTCGATCCACGCCGAGAGCACCCAGCGCGCCTGTTGCAAGTCGTTGCCGTGGTACTTCGCCAGGCGCGCGAGTTGTGCCGGATCGGCAAAGCGGGTTCGCGCCTCCTGAATGCCCTGCAAGGTCCGGTCCTCCACGAAGGCTTGCGCCGATTCGGTGATGACGGCCAGCACTCGCTGCGGCCACTGTGCCGCCGCCGACACGGCCATGCCACCGCCGACGCTGTGGCCAAACAGGATCACCTTGTCCACTGCGAAATGCTGCAGGACCGCGGACAGCGACGTGGGTGCTTCAGCAGAGATGAAATCCAGCGCCAGTCCATCCGTCCTCGCCGAGGACTGTCCGAAGCCGGCCCGATCATAGGCAATGACGGGAAGTCCGGTCTGCGCCGCCAGCCGGGCAGGAAAGTCGCGCCACAAGGCGACCGAACCCAGCGAGTCGTGCAACAGCACAATCGGCGTGCGAGCCTCGGGCGAACCGCCCCACACGCTGGCATACAAGGTTCCGCCCTCGGTCTCGATATACGCGTCCTGCCGTTCGGACATGCTCGCTCCTCTGCTTGGGTACTGACGCATTGCGTGCGGCCGCCGCCCCCCCTACCTGTACACGGCCACCCAAAGGGGCCAACGGCAAATAAAAAGGCGCACCGGAGGGTGCGCCTGAATCAGCCTTCAAGGGGGTATGGCTCCCCCTCAATATACCGGACACGCTATCAGCTTGCGCGACGTGCGAGCCCCAGTATCACGCCAGGCGCATGGCTGATGCTGCTTTGCTTGCAGTCCATCAGTGATGCGCGCCGCCGCCCAGATAGGCGGCCTTGACCGCCGGGTCGTTCTGCAGCTTGTCGGCGGGTCCGTGTACGGAGATCTTGCCATTCTCCAACACATAGCCGTAGTCCGCAACATTGAGCGCGGCAGCGGCGAACTGCTCCACCAGCAGCATGGTCACGCCCTGCTCCTTGAGCCGCACGATGATGCGGAAGACCTCATCCACCAGGATCGGCGCCAGCCCCATCGATGGCTCGTCCAGCAGGATCACTTCGGGGCTCAACATCACCGCGCGCGCCATGGCCAGCATCTGCTGCTCGCCGCCCGACAGGGTACCGGCCAGCTGCGTCTGCCGCTCCTTCAGGCGCGGGAACAGCTCCAGGGCGCGTTCCAGGTCGTGCGCGATATCGCCCTTCGGGCGGGCCCGGGTAAAGCGCGGGAAAGCGCCCAGCAGCAGGTTGTCGGTCACGCTCATGGTGGCGAAGACACGGCGGCCTTCCGGCGAGTGCGCCAGGCCATAGCGGGCGATGCGGTGCGAATCCAGGCCGGTGATGTTCTTGCCGCCGAGCGTGACTTCCCCGCCCTTCGGTTTGATCATGCCGGAGATGGCGCGCATGGTAGTGGTCTTGCCGGCACCGTTGGAACCGATCAGGGTCACCACCTTGCCCTTGGGGACGTCCATCGAAATGCCATGCAGCACCTCGACCTTGCCGTAAGCGGCGTGCAGATTGGAAATGGTCAGCATGTTCAGGCTCCCGCGGGGCTGGGTGGGTTGTCGTGGGCATCGCCTGCGCCACTGCCGAGGTAGGCTTCGATGACCTTGGGGTCAGCCTGGACCTGGGCCGGCTTGCCTTCGGCGATCTTCTGGCCGAAGTCGAGCACGGTGACGGTATCGCAGATCGACATGACCACATCCATGTGGTGTTCGATCAGGATGATGGTGATGCCGGCTTCGCGGATCTTGCGGATGATGGCGACGAGCTCCTTGATGTCCGGTGCGGTCAGGCCGGCGGCCGGTTCATCGAGCAGCAGCAGGCTTGGGTTCAGGCCCAGCGCACGGCCGATCTCCAGCAGGCGCTGCTTGCCGTAGGGCAGGTTGCGCGCCTCCTCGTTGGCCAGATTGGCCAGGCCCACGAACTCCAGGATGGCGGCTGCACGTTCACGGGCGGCTTGCTCTTCGCGCACGTAGCGCGGCGTATTGACCATCACGTCAACCACGTTGCTGTTGAAGGTGTGATGCAGGCCGACCAGCACGTTTTCAGTGGCCGTCATTTCACCGAACAGCTGCACGTTCTGGAAAGTTCGCGCCACGCCGCCCAGGGCGATGGTGGAGGGCGTATTGCCGGAGATCGGGCGGCCATCGTATTCCACCACGCCATCGGTAGGACGATAGATGCCGGTCAACACGTTCATCATGGTGCTCTTGCCCGAGCCGTTCGGGCCGATCAGGCCGTGCACGCTGCCTTTGCGCACATCCAGGTCAACCCGGTTCAAGGCCTTCAGGCCACCGAACTGCATCAGGATCTGGTTCACCTTCAGCAGCGTTGCGCCCTCGTCCTTGACGGAGTCGGTGGTGATGACGGCACGCTCCTTGTCACCGGCGATCTGCTGGGCCACGGGCACGTGCTTGCTTAGCATGCGGCCGAACAGGCTGCGGCAGAAGCCGACGATGCCGTCCTGCAGGTAATACACGACGAACAGCGTCATCAAACCGAAGATGGTCAGGCGCCAGTCGGTGATGTTTTCCAGCTTGTACGAGAAGGCGGCCATGGCGATGGTCGCCACCACCGGCACGGCGATGCCGCGGGCGGTCTTGGTCCCCTTGGCCAGCTGCACGCCGGCGCCGATCACCACGATCACGGCCAAGACGGTAGCGATCTGGCGGAACAGGGCAATGTCAGACAGCAGGCTGGGCAACATCACCACGATCAATGCGCCGATCAGCGAGCCGATGCGCGACTTGCGGCCACCCATGATCACCGCCAGCAGGAACAGGATGGTCAGCTCGAAGTTGTAGGTATTGGGCGAGATGTACTCTTCCGAATACGCATACAAAGCGCCCGACAGGCCAGCCAGCGCCGCGCTGATGATGAAGGCATAGACCTTGTAGCGATACACCGACACGCCCATGCAGTCCGAGGCGATCGGACTGTCGCGCAGCGCCTGGAAGGCACGGCCCAGGTTGGACTTGAGGATGCGGTGCACCACCAGCATGGAGATCACCATCAGGATCGCCACCAGGTAGAAGAACTGCACTTCGTTCATCTTCTCGCCGCCCAGCATCGGCTTGGCGACCTTGATCCCGAGCGGGCCTTCGGTGAGGAAGGTCATCTCGTTGATCAGGATCTGGATGATGGTCCCGAAGGCCAGCGTCACCATCGCCAGGTAAGGCCCGGTCACGCGCAGCGCAGGTAGCGCCAGGATGGCACCGAAGACGGCGGTCACGGCAATGGCTGCCGGGATCGTCACGAAGATCGGCAGGCCCAGCTTGAAGAACAGCACGCCAGCGGCGTAGGAGCCGATGCCGAACAGGCCCGCATGGCCCAGCGAGACCTGGCCGGTGTAGCCGACCACGATATCGAGCCCGAACAGCAGGATGGCGTAGATGAGGATGGTTTCGATCAGGTGCAGGTAATACGGGTTGTGCACCACCATGGGAATGCCGCCCAGCGCGGCGATGCCCAGCAAGGACAGCAGCAGGATTTTCTTGTTCATGGCTTCAGACCTTCTTGATCGCAGTTTTGCCGAACAGGCCTGCAGGTTTCACCGCCAGGACCAGCAGCAGCAGCACCAGTCCAGGGACTTCCTTGTAGCCGGTGGAGATATAGAAACCGGTCACGGTCTCGGCCACGCCCAGGATCAGGCCGCCGACGATGGCGCCCATGCCCGAGGTCAGGCCGCCGATGATGGCCACCGCAAAGGCTTTCAAGCCCAGTGCCGCGCCCATGGTGGCGCCGGTCAACGTCAGCGGTGCTACCAGCACGCCAGCGAAGGCGGCCGTGGCCGAAGACAGGGCATATGAAAAAGTGATCACCATGCTGGTATTGATGCCCATCAACCCCGCCGCATCGCGGTCGTTGGAGGTGGCCACCACGGCCTTGCCGTAGATCGACTTGCGATTGAACAATTCGACCGCCGCCATGATGAGCAAGGCACCAATCACCACCAGCACCTGCATCGGCTGCACGTTGGCCCCGAAGACCTGGAAGGGCGTGCCGGAGATGGGCGACGGGAATGGCAGGTCGTCCTTGCCCCAGATGTTCTCGGCGACGTTCTTGAAGATGATGGCCAGCGCGATGGTGGACATGATCCATCCGAATTCGGACTTGATCTTGATGGCCGGACGCACGCCGATCCATTCCACGAACATGCCCTGCAGGGCACCGAAGACCAGCACGATGGGGATCATCAGCCAGTAGTTGAGATAAGGCCCGCCGTGGATGTTGCCCACCACGGAGAGCCCGACCAGCGCGCCCAGCATCAGGGCCTCGCCCTGGCCGAAATTGAGCGTGCCGGACGTGGCAAAGGTCAGTTGGTAACCGAAGGCGATGACGGCATAGATCATGCCGAGCGCGATCCCGGAGAAGACCAGTTGTAAGAGGATGTCCATTGTATTTCCCAAGAAGCGGCTACCGCCGGGTGGCGGCGTAGAGCTGCAACGATCCCGCGGCGACCGCCCCCGGTGCCGTTAGAAATTCGTCAACAGATCGTGTGAAAAAGGCCAGCCCCCGGATCGCAAGGACTGGCCTCTTCGACTGCGTTACGTGAAGTGAAGCGAGTCGGTTCTTATTTGCCGAGGATGACGCGGCCGTTCTTGACCTCGCCCATCACGACCATGCCAGGCTTGATGGCTTCGTGATCGTCATGGGTGAACGGCTTGTCATAGGTGGTGACCACGCCTTCGACCTTGGTGTTGAGGTTTTCCAGTGCAGCACGGACCTTGTCGCCATCGGTGGTGCCGGCCTGCTTGATGGCAGCAGCCAGCAGCATGATCGAGTCATAGCCCTGGGCAGCCGAGACGGCCGAAGGCATGCGGTCAACCTTGTAGGCCTTCTGGTAAGCCTCGATGAAGGCCTTGCGCTTGGGCGTGTTGCCGTCCTGGATGAAGGTTTGCGGCATGCGGGCACCGTTGCCGTTCTTGCCGGAGTTGTCGATGAAGTTGCCCATCGACAGCGGCCAGCTGCCGATGATGGGCACTTGCCAGTTCAGCTTTTCCATGCCGTTGGCGATCTGCGCCAGTTCCGGGCCGATACCGTAGGTCAGCACGGCTTGTGCGCCGCCCTGCTTGGACTTGAGCAGCTGGGCCGTCATGTCCACATCCTTGATGTTGTACTTTTCGATCGCCACCGGGGTGACCTTCTTGTCGGCCAGCACCTTTTCCAGGTCTTCACGACCGAGCTGGCCGTAGTTGGTGGAGTCGGCCAGGATGGCGACCTTGGTGAACTTCTGCTTGTCGACCGCTTCATCGGCGATCATCTTGGCCTGGATCTTGTCGGCGGCCGAGGTGCGGAAGATGTAGTTGTCCTTTTCCTTCTCGAACTGCTTGGTGATCACGGTGCCGGTCGCCACGTTGTTGATCACCGGGATCTTGGCTTCCTGGTAGAAGCGCTGCGAGGCCAGGGCCACGCCGGTGTTGATGAAGCCGACGGTGGCGACCACCTTTTCCTTGTTGATCAGTTCCTGGGCGATCTGCACGCCGCGTTCGTTCTTGGCTTCATCGTCGCGCTCGACCAGCTGGATCTGCCGGCCCAGCACGCCGCCAGCGGCATTGATCTCGGCCACGGCCAGCTTGACGCCATCACGCATGGACACGCCCATCGGGGCAGAGCCACCGGTGTAAGGGCCGGAAACGCCGATCTTGATCGGATCCGCAGCCTGCGAAGTGAGCGCCAGGCTCATCAGGGCAGCGGCAACAAAGGCTTGGGTCTTGTAGCTCATGTCATCCTCCAGAATGTAATTGTTGGCTAGCACGCGAGCGGGCGTAGCGCTTTTGGAACCCGCTCCGTGTGAACGAATTCTCCGCTCCCCTTCGCTCTGTGGCGAATCCTTGCGGGAGTGTCGGGCCGATTCTGTCCCAGTTTCCTTGCGCCAAACTTACAGGCTTGTCAGGAGCTGTCGCAGCTTCTCAGGCAGTGCAGTGGATTTCTCTTTCTTGAAATCGACCCAGACGATTTTTGCGGCACCGTCAGCATAAATGATCTGTTCATCGGCAGCGTCGCGGATGACATACGTAGTTTCCACACTCGTGCGCCCCAGGTGCCCCGCGCCCATCTGCACCAGGATGCTGGCGGGATACTTCATCTGGCGGCGGAAATTGCAGTGCGCATTGACGATCACCGGGCCCTCCTCGCCTGCGATGGTGGGCCCGAACACCTCTTCCAGCCACTCGATGCGGCACTGCTCCATGAAGCGGAAATAGAGCGTGTTGTTAACGTGACCGAAGGCGTCCATGTCGCCCCAGCGGATGCGCTGCTGCGAGACGTACAGGGGCTTGCTGGCGGCGGCTTCGTGACTGCTCATCGTGGGTCCTTTCCCGGTTTGATTCATCAATAACTGAAATTTTTTTCATGCGCGGCAGGGGGCCGCTGTCGCATTTACGACGCAATGGCGACCCGCATGCTGCAGCATTTCCTGCGTCACTACCGATTCATGTTGCTCGCCCGCACAAGTTCATGAGCTGCAGAGGTCATGAGCGCCGGTAATGACATCCGCCGAATATGGCATGAGACCCGCCCTGAAAATCCCATAAAATACGGCACCTGCGGAAACCAGCCAGCGCGGCGCGATAGACCGATTGACGCCGGCACCGGCTTCAGTTTGTGTGCATTGTTTCAGACATGAACGAAGGATGCTGAATAAAAAGGCTGCGAAATCGCCATTCCCTCTAGCGTTCCTTCGAAAAATACTTAACAATAGCACGATCGTTCGAAAAACAGGCAGTTCACATAACACGGGACACCCATGACTTCTTCTCAAGACTTGCTCGCACAATACGGCCCTCGCGAATCGATGGAATATGACGTCGTCGTCATCGGCGGCGGCCCCGCTGGTTTGTCGGCAGCGATTCGCCTCAAACAGCTGGCTGCGCAACAGAACCGGGAAGTCTCGGTCTGCGTGCTGGAAAAAGGCAGCGAAGTCGGCGCCCACATCCTCTCCGGCGCGGTGATGGACCCGCGTGCACTGACCGAACTGATCCCCGACTGGAAGGAACAAGGCGCGCCCCTGAACACGCCGGTGACCGAAGACCGTTTCCTGTTCCTCTCCGAGAGCAAGGCCTACAAGACTCCCAACTGGCTGCTGCCGACCTGCTTCCAGAACCATGGCAACTACGTGATCTCGCTGTCCAACGTCACCCGCTGGCTGGGCCAGCAGGCTGAGGCGCTGGGCGTGGAGATCTTCCCGGGCTTCCCGGCGGCCGAAGTGCTGTATCACGAGGACGGCTCGGTCAAGGGCGTGGCGACCGGCAACCTGGGCATCAACAAGGAAGGCGAACCGACCGGTGATTTCCAGCTGGGCATGGAACTGCACGCGAAATACACCTTCTTTGCCGAAGGGGCGCGCGGCCACCTGGGCAAGCAGCTGATCGCCAAGTACAAGCTCGACGCCGGCCGCGACCCACAGACCTATGCCATCGGCATCAAGGAACTGTGGGAAGTGAAGCCCGAAGTGCACCAGCCCGGCCTGGTGGTTCACACCGCCGGCTGGCCGCTGGCCAATGACACCTACGGCGGCTCCTTCCTGTATCACCTGGAAAACAACCAGGTCGCCGTCGGCTACGTCGTAGGACTGGCCTACCAGAACCCGTATCTTTCGCCCTTCGAGGAATTCCAGCGCTACAAGACCCATCCGGAGATCCGCAAGTTCTTAGAAGGCGGCAAGCGCATCTCTTACGGCGCACGGGCCATCACCGCCGGTGGCGTGCAATCGCTGCCCAAGCTGGTCTTCCCCGGTGGCGCCCTGCTGGGTTGCGATGCGGGCTTCCTCAATGCCTCGCGCATCAAGGGCAGCCATGCCGCCATCAAGAGCGGCATGCTGGCCGCAGATGCCGCCTTCGCGGCGCTGGGCGAGAACCGCCAGTCCGATGAGCTGGCGGCTTACCCGGCAGCCTTCGAGGCTTCCTGGCTGAAGGAAGAACTGCACAAGGCACGCAATTTCAAGCCGTCAATGAGCAAGGGATTGATCACCGGTACCCTGCTGGTCGGTATCGACCAGGTGGTCTTCGGCGGCAAGGCGCCGTGGACCCTGCGCCATACCCACGCCGACCACGAATGCCTGCGCCCGGCTTCGGACTTCGCGCCGATCGCCTATCCCAAGCCGGATGGCAAGCTGACCTTTGACCGCCTGTCTTCGGTCTTCATCTCCAATACCAACCACGGTGAAGACCAGCCCGCGCACCTGACGCTGAAGGACAAGAATGTTCCGGTGCAGGTGAATCTGGCCAAGTACGCCGGCCCGGAATCGCGCTACTGCCCGGCCGGGGTGTATGAATTCGTCAAGAACGAGGACAATTCCGATCGCCTGCAGATCAACGCGCAGAACTGCGTGCACTGCAAGACCTGCGACATCAAGGACCCGACCCAGAACATCGTGTGGGTCACCCCGGAAGGCGGCGGCGGGCCGAACTACTCGGGCATGTAAGCGCCCTTCCCTGTCTCGCAAAAACGAAAGCCGCATCCTTGTCAGGGATGCGGCTTTTTTCGTTGGGTCAGCGCGGTTCTCAGATGCCGGCCGGGCGTTCGGGTGGGGTCCAGCTGCCATTGATTATCTTCTCCAGCCAGAACACCCCGATCACGGTCTTCACATCCGTGATCTGGCCATTGCGTACCTGTTCCAGCAGCTCGGCCAGCGGGGCCTTGTAGATGTCGAGGAATTCACCTTCGTCCAACTCCCGCTCGCCCTCTTTCAAGCCACGCGCCAGATACAGCACCAGATGTTCATCCGAATAGGCAATGGCATTGTGAATGGTGCACACGTATTGCCATTCTGTGGCGGTATAACCGGTCTCTTCCTTCAGTTCGCGCTTGGCGCACTCCAGCGTATCTTCACCCGGATCGATCTTCCCGGCCGGGAATTCGATGAAGACCCGGTGCAGCGGATAGCGGAACTGGCGCTCCATCAACACGCTGCCGTCCTCGAACAGTGGCAGCACTGTGACTGCACCGGGGTGCTTGATGTATTCGCGGCTGGTTTCCTTGCCGTCCGGGAGCACGATGGTGTCCTTTTGGACCTTGAGGAAATGGCCGTCGTAAACCTGGCGAGTGTCTTTCTGCGTCTCTTTGAGATGGGCGTCCATGATATGTGCGAGGGGATGAGGTTGGAGAAGAAAAACGACTGGCCGCGCCCGACCGGCACGCACCAAGAAAAAAGGCGCCAGTCAGTGACCGACGCCTCTTGCAGGCTGCTTCAGGCGTGCTGCTTGCGCAGGTATCGCATCACATAGCCAGGATAGGCCAGCACCAGGAACAGACAAGCGGTGATGGCATAGAATTCCCAGCCTTGGGAAAAGACATTGCCGATGCCGCTTTCCAGCAGATGGGCAGCGACGCCGACCAGGAAATACAGCACCACCAGTTCCAGCAGCCGCAGCCAGATCGGCTTGACCCAGGCGGCGTCCTTGTTCAGCGGAATCAGGCCGAACAATTGCTGGTTGAAGAAAGGCAAATTGGCCGCCAGGGCGGCCAACAGGATGACGATCCAGCTGAACAGGGAAACGTTCATTTCCCTGTTTCCTTACGCCACGACCTTGCTGAGGAAGGTCGCCAGGGTGCTGACGATGGCGTTGGTGCAGGCATCCATCAGGTGACCCGGCCACAGGCCGATGGCCAGGGCGGCGATACCGTTCAAGCTCAGCACGACACGCATTTCAGGCGTGGCGACGATCTTGCTGGTGTCGGTGGGCTCATCGAAATACATCACCTTGACCACGCGGATGTAGTAGAAGGCACCGATCAGCGAGAAGACCACGGCCAGCACCGGCAGCCAGATCTGGCCAGTGGCCATGGCGGCCTGCAGCACCGACAGCTTGGCATAGAAGCCCACCAGCGGCGGGATACCGGCCAGCGAGAACATCATGATCATCATCACGGCGGCGAACCACGGGCTACGCTGGTTCAGGCCCTTGAAGTCGTCCAGGGTGTCAGCTTCGAAGCCCGAACGCGACAGCAGGATGATGACACCAAAGGAACCCAGGGTAGTGATCACATAGGTCACCGCGTAGAACAGCGAAGAGCTGTAAGCGTTGACGGCCGAGAACAGGTTGCCGTCGACCACGCCCGACATCATGCCCAAGAGCATGAAGCCCATGTGCGAGATGGTCGAGTAAGCCAGCATGCGCTTGATGTTGGTCTGTGCGATGGCGGTGACGTTGCCCAGGATGATGGACAGCACGGCCAGCACCATCAGCATCTGCTGCCAGTCCACAGCCAGCGGCAGCATGCCTTCGACCAGCAGACGGAAGGTGATGGCGAAGGTCGCCAGCTTCGGTGCGGCACCCAGCAGCAGGGTCACCGGGGTGGGCGAACCTTGGTAGACGTCAGGCACCCACATGTGGAAGGGCACGGCACCCAGCTTGAAGGCCAGGCCAGCCACCACGAACACGATGCCGAACACCAGCGGGGTGCGGTCAACGGTGCCGGAGACGATGGCGCGGAAGACTTCGTTCAGTTCCAGGGCACCGCCGGTCGCGCCATAGAGCATCGACATGCCGTACAGCAGGAAGCCGGAGGCCAGTGCGCCCAGGATGAAGTACTTCATGCCGGCTTCGGTCGAAGCGGCGTGGTCACGGCGCAGGGCCACCAGGGCGTACAGCGACAGCGACATCAGTTCCAGGCCCAGGTAGATGGACAGGAAGCTGTTGCCGGAGATCATGACCATCTGGCCCAGCAGCGCAAACAGCGCCAGGGCGTAGTATTCGCCGCCCAGGGGACCACCGGTGATGCCGCGAGCAGTGTTGTACTGGCGCGAGTAGATGAGCGTGACGCCCACACCCAGGTAGGTGAACAGCTTCAACAGGTTGGCCAGCGGATCGGACACGAACATGTTGTTGAACGTGTAGACCGTAGCGCCCGTGTTGAGGTCGGCAAAGGTCAGTACCGCACACACCACCAGCGCCGCCAGGGACAGCAGATAGGTAATGACGCGCTTGCTTTCCGGCAGGAACATATCGATCAGCAGGATCGCGGAAGTCGCGATCAGCAGAAATATTTCCGGATAGACAGGGATCAGATTCATGTTATTCATTTAGTTACTACCGCTTGTGTACGCCCGCTTGTGTCGCGACCTTGATCGCGCCGCCCGACCGGCAATGCCACACCGGCTCGTCTCGTTACTCGTTGTTGCCCAGCTTGGTTGTCGGCGGGACGCGAGCGCCCCGCCCTTCACTTCTTCTGCGCAGATCAGTTGATCTTGGAGACCGCCACGTGCTTCAGCAGGTCGGTCACCGAGGTCTGGATGCTGTCGGTGATGATGCCGGGATAAATACCCATGACCAGGGTAGCGATCGCCAGCAGGCCCAGGATGAAGAACTCGCGGCCATTCACATCCACCAGTTCAGCCACGTGATGGTTGGTCACGGCACCGAAGATCACGCGCTTGGCCAGCCACAGCGAGTATGCCGCGCCCAGGATCAGGGCGGTGGCAGCCAGGAGGCCAATCCAGAAGTTGAACTTCACTGCACCCAGGATCACCATGAATTCGCCGACGAAACCGGAAGTGGCCGGCAGGCCGCAGTTGGCCAGCGAGAACAGGATGAAGAAGAAGGCGAAGCGCGGCATCTTGTTGACTACACCGCCGTACTGCGAAATCTCACGGGTGTGCATCTGGTCATACAGCACGCCGATACACATGAACATCGCGCCGGAGACGAAACCGTGCGAGATCATCTGCACGATACCGCCCTGCACTGCCATGTCGTTGAACATGAAGAAGCCCAGGGTGACGAAGCCCATGTGGGCGATCGACGAATAGGCGACCAGTTTCTTCATATCCTGCTGGACCAGGGCCACCAGACCGATGTAGATCACGGCCACCAGTGACAGGAAGATCATGAAACCCGACAGCGCATGGCTGGCGTCCGGCAGGATCGGCAGCGAGAAGCGCAGGAAACCGTAGGCACCCAGCTTCAGCATGATCGCAGCCAGCACGATGGAGCCACCGGTCGGTGCCTGCACGTGGGCGTCAGGCAGCCAGGTGTGCACCGGCCACATCGGCACCTTCACGGCGAAGGCAGCCAGGAAGGCGAAGAACAGGATCTTCTGTTCCATCATCGACAGCGGCACCTGGTGCCAGGTCGGGATCTCGAAGCTGCCGCCCGACACGTAGTACAGGTAGATCAGGGCGATGAGCATCAGCAGCGAACCCTGCAACGTGTACAGGAACAGCTTGAAGGCTGCATACACGCGGTTGTCGCCGCCCCAGACACCCACGATGATGAACATCGGGATCAGGGTCGCTTCGAAGAAGGCGTAGAACAGCATCGCATCCAGCGAGGAGAACACGCCGATCATGATGCCGGAGAGGATCAGGAAGGCACCCATGTACTGGGCCACGCGCTTCTGGATCACCACCCAGCCGGCCAGCACCACGATGACCGTGATGAAGGCGGTCAGCGGCACGAACCACAGCGAGATACCGTCCAGGCCCAGGAAGTAGCTGATGCTGAAGCGGTCGATCCAGGGCGTCTTTTCGACGAACTGGTAACCGTGCGCCAGCGGATCGAAGTGCTGGATCAGCGGGAAAGTAACGACCAGGCCGACCAGCGACCCGAACAGCGCCAGCCAGCGGGTCAGGCCCGGATTGCTGTCGCGGCCCAGTGCCAGGACGAGGATGCCGAAGACGATCGGTACCCAGATCGCGAGGCTCAAGATGGGAAATGTTGACTGCATCATGGTTGTTATTTACTCGGACAGCTTATTTGGCGAACGGGAACGGCATGAACCACACCAGGAAACCCAGCACCCCGATGATCATCACGAACGCATAGTGATAGATGTAACCGGACTGCCAGAGACGCGTGAATTTCGAGAACCAGCCGACGACCTTGGCGCTGCCGTTGACGAACAGGCCGTCGATGATGCCACGGTCGCCCACGGTGGACAGTCCACTGCCCAGCAGGCGGGCACCGCCGGCGAAGACGACTTCGTTGAACTTGTCCATGTAGTACTTGTTGTCCAGGATGGTGTAAATGATGCTGAACTTTTCCTTGAACCAGGCCGGCACGCGCGGATTGATCATGTAGCAGTAGTACGCCACGACCACACCGGCGATGGCCAGCCACAGCGGCGCGCTGGTGAAGGCGTGCAGCACCATGGCCACCGGGCCGTGGTATTCGTGGGCCAGTTCTTCCATGACCTTGTGATTTTCACCGAAGAAGATCACGCCCTTGAAGAAGTCGCCATACAGCATCGGCGAGATCGCGAAGAAACCGACGATGACCGAGGGAATGGCCAGCAGGATCAGCGGCAGGGTCACCACCAGCGGCGACTCGTGCGGCTTCTGACCCGGGGCCAGGCCGTGATGATGCTCTTCGTGGCCGTGATCGTCGTGGGCATCGTGCGCATGGTCGTCATGCACGCCGTGGGCCGCAGCCGGGGCGTGGTGATCGTCATGGCCGTGAGCCTGGCCGAAGCGTTCCTTGCCATGGAAGACCATGAAATACATGCGGAAGGAGTAGAAGGCCGTCACGAAGACGCTGGCCAGCACGGCGAAATACGCGAAGCCCGAACCGGCCAGGTGCGACTCGGCCGCGGCTTCGATGATCGAATCCTTGGAGTAGAAGCCCGAGAAGAACGGGGTGCCGATCAGCGCCAGCGAACCCAGCAGCGAAGTGATCCAGGTGATGGGCATGTACTTGCGCAGGCCGCCCATGTTGCGCATGTCCTGATCGTGGTGCATGCCGATGATGACCGAACCGGCACCCAGGAACAGCAGTGCCTTGAAGAAGGCGTGGGTCATCAGGTGGAACACGGCCACCGAGTAGGCCGACGCACCCAGCGCGACGGTCATGTAACCCAGCTGCGACAGCGTGGAGTAAGCCACCACGCGCTTGATGTCGTTCTGCATGGTGCCCAGGAAGCCCATGAACAGCGCCGTGATGGCACCGATCACCAGGATGAAGGACAGCGCCGTGTCGGACAGTTCGAACAGCGGCGACATGCGGGTCACCATGAAGATACCGGCCGTCACCATGGTGGCGGCGTGGATCAGCGCGGAAATCGGGGTCGGGCCTTCCATCGAGTCCGGCAGCCAGACGTGCAGCGGGAACTGGGCCGACTTGCCCATGGCACCCACGAACAGGCAGATACATGCCACGGTCAGCAGCATCCAGTCGGTACCCGGCAGGGTCAGCTGGGCCAGCTCGGCGCGCTTGTCGAAGACTTCGGTGTAGTTCATCGAACCGGCGTAGGCCAGCAGCAGGCCGATACCAAGGATGAAGCCGAAGTCACCCACGCGGTTGACCAGGAAGGCCTTCATGTTGGCCTTGATGGCGGTCGGGCGGGTGTACCAGAAACCGATCAGCAGGTAGGACACCAGGCCCACCGCTTCCCAGCCGAAGAACAGCTGCAGGAAGTTGTTGCTCATGACCAGCATGAGCATGGAGAAGGTGAACAGCGAGATGTAGGAGAAAAAGCGGTTGTAGCCTTCATCTTCGGCCATGTAGCCGATGGTGTAGATGTGCACCATCAGGGACACGAAAGTCACCACGCACATCATCATCGCGGTCAGGCTGTCGACCATGAAGCCGATCTCCAGCTTGAGGCCGGCCACCGTCATCCAGTTGTACAGCGTACCGTTGTAGGTGGCGCCGTCCAGCACTGCGAGCAGGGTCTGGATGGAGATGATGGCGGCGATCAGCACGCCCAAGATGGTCGCGGTATGCGACACCTTGCGGCCAACCACGTTGCCGAAGAATTTGGTACCCAGCAGACCGGCGATGGCCGAGCCTGCCAGCGGCGCCAGGGGTACAGCAAGAAGAAGATGTGGGTTAAGTTGCCCAGCCATGATGAACCTTATCGCTTATTGGCTGCCCCGCCCGCAGCGCTGCTGCAAGGGGGCCTCCCATCTTTAAATGAAATTCAAACCAGAACGCAAAAACAGGACGCTGCGGATGCCGACTCAGCCCTTGAGGCTGTCGAGGTCTTCCACGTTGATGGTATCCAGATTACGGAACAGCACCACCAGAATCGCCAGACCGATGGCGGACTCAGCCGCAGCCACGGTCAGGATGAAGAACACGAAGATCTGTCCGCCCGCGTCACCAAGGTAATGCGAGAAAGCAATGAAGTTCATGTTGACCGCAAGCAGCATCAGTTCGATGGCCATCAGCAGGACGATGACGTTCTTGCGGTTCAGGAAAATGCCGACGATCGAGATCGCGAACAGGATCGCGCCGATGATCAGGTAGTGGGAGAGCGTGATTGCCATGATTCTTGTGCGCCCTTCTTAAAATTGTTGACCGGCGGCCGGCTTGTCGGCCGCTGCAGCGGCAGCGTCGGCTGCGGGTGCATTGCGGGTGGATTCGGCCTTCATGCTGACCAGGCGCACGCGGTCCGATGCCTTGACCTTGACGGCCTGGGCCGGATCGAAGTACTTGCTGTCCTTGCGCTTGCGCAGGGTCAGTGCCACGGCGGCGACGATGGCCACCAGCAGGATCACGGCCGCCACTTCAAAGGCGTAGACGTATTCGGTGAAGATCAGCTTGCCCAGCGGCTTGGTCTGGCCCAGCGTGTCGGAGACGGCCGGCACCTGCGATTCGTAGACCCAGAAGCTGTTGAGCAGCACGGCTGCCATTTCCAGCACGATGATCACGCCGATGGTGGCCGCCAGCGGGAAGTAGCCCCAGAAGCCTTCGCGCAGCTTGTCCATGTTGATATCGAGCATCATCACCACGAACAGGAACAGCACCATCACCGCGCCGACATAGACCAGCACCAGCACGATGGCCAGGAACTCGGCCTTGAGCAGCATCCAGAGGCCCGCTGCCGAGAAGAAGGACAGCACCAGGAAGAGCGCCGCATGCACCGGGTTGCGGGCCGTGATGACGCGAACGGCGGCGATTACCACCAGCACCGCGAACACGTAGAACAAGACAGTTTTAAATTCCATAATCAACCAGAAGTTGGTTCATTCAATCAGCACGGGGACCGCACAGCAGGCCACCCCATCGCAATACATCCGACACCTTGCCGCAAGCCCTGCACCACCCTGCCCGGCT
>NZ_DBIC01000056.1:0-21290 GCF_002296545.1 Herbaspirillum sp. UBA812
GGCTTTGGCGGCATTGACACCTGGCTGCTGTGGCAACTGAGCGGCCGCCGCCTGCTGGCTACCAGCGCGACCAATGCCACGGCCTGCAATGCCTATGTGCTGGACGCGCATGCGTATGCGCTGGACTGGCTGGAGGCGCTCGGCTTCCCCGCCACGCTGCTGCCGGCGCTGTGCCAGGATGCCGACGACTACGGCCGCAGCGACGCTGCCGTACTCGGTACCGCCCTGCCGATTCGCGCCTGCGCCGGAGATCAGTTGGCCGCTGCCATCGGGCAGGGTTGCCTGGAACCCGGCCAGGCGCTGTGTCAGCACGGCACCGGCAGCTTCATCGACGTGCTGGTCGGCCCGCGCGCTGCACTCGCCCCAGCCGACAGCACTGCCGAGGCCAGCGTAGTAGTCACCGCCAGGCGTCAGAACGGCGTCTCCCACTTCGCCCTCGAAAGCTACACCGCCACCACCGGTGCCGCCCTCACCTGGGCCTGCAAGCGCCTGCGCTGGTTTCCGGATGCGCGCCAGCTGCTGGCCCTGGCGGCCAGCGTGAGTTCGGCCGGCGGCGTCAGCTTCCTGCCGGCGCTGGCCGGGATGCAGTCACCGCAACGCCAACCCGCAGCACGAGCAGCCCTGCAGGGCCTGTCGCTGGCCACGGGCCGCGCCGAAGTGGCACATGCGCTGGTGGAGGGAATCGCGCAATCGGTGGCCGCGTGCGTCGGTGCCAGCGCCGACACGGCCGGACTGCCCGTCTCGCGGATCATGAGCGGCGGCACGCTGGCCAGCAGCGACCTGCTGCTGCAACTGCAAGCCGACCTGTCGGGCGTAACCACCTGCCGCACCCATCAGAGCGCCCACGCCAGTCTGCGCGGTATCGCTTTCCTGGCCGGCAGCCACGGCCTGCTGTGGGACGACTTGCCGCAAGCCTGCGCCCGAACGCGGCTACAGGCCGTCTTCAAGCCACGCATCGACTGCGCCGAGCGGGCCCGCCGCCGTGCCCAGTGGCAGGCACGGCTATGTGCCGAGCTGGACCATGTGCGCCAGGAAAACACACGCTAGCCGCGTGTTTTCCATTCGCCTTTCTTTCTTGCTTCTCTTTTTTCACTCTGGAACCTTGCATGCGCTCTCCCTCTCCCCCTCGTTCCCCGGCACGCGCCGCCGCCGCGCCGGCCTCCCCGCCCGCCTCCCCTGACGACCGCTCCCTGCAAGCCAGGCTCAGGCGGCATCCGGTCATGGCAGCGGTCTATGGAACCCAGCACCTGCCAGCCTTTCTCGCCAGCGCCGCTGAAGTCGGCATCGTTGCCAACGTGGAGTTGCGTGAGTTGCAGGCGCTCAGCACCCGTGTCCGGGATGCGGGCAAGTTCCTGATGCTCAATGTGGATACCTGTGAAGGACTGGCGCAGGACAAGGCCGCCATCGATTATCTGGTCGCCCTGGGCGTACCGTCGCTGGTGTCAACGCGGGTGGCCACGCTGCTGCGGGCCAGCCGGGCCGGCATGATCACCATGCAGAAGGTATTCGTGACCGATCGCACCACCTGGCCGCGCAGCCTGAAGGCGCTCGAACAGAGCGAACCCAACCTGGTGCAACTGATGCCGGCACCGATGCTCACGCAACTCAAGCCGGCGGACCGCGCCGTGCTTCCGCCCATCGTCGCGTCGGGCTTCGTCTGCAATGCAGACGATGCGCGTGCGGCACTGGCGGGCGGCGCGGTGGCCTTGTCCACCAGCGAGCAGGCCATGTGGAACCTGCCCGCCGGGACTTTCGGCAAGCCATGACGACCATCCGACCGGGGCAACGTGAACCCCGGCCTTGAGCATTTCAACTGCGCTTGGAGCGCGTGCGCGCCGGTGCGCCGCTCCGGGTGGTCTTGGCGGTCCCCGTGGCTTTGGCGACAGGCGCAGACTTCGTTGTCTTGGCAGAGGTCTTGGCCTTGGCGCTGGCAGGCTTGGCCGAAGGCGCGCTGTTGACCGGCTTTGGCGGCGCACTCGCCTTGGCCGGCTTGGCCACGGGCGCAGGCGGGCGTGCCGCCCGCTTGCGCGGTGCTGCGGCCGGTCGCGCCGGTTCCTCATCAGACGACGGCAAGGTCAGCGCATCACCGTCTTCACCAATGGCCTTGGTCAGCTTGCGGGCCAGCGCAATCACGCGATCGGGATCAACCTCCAGCGTTCCGACCAGCAGTTCAATGATTTCCGAGCGCGGATTGGCCAGCGTCGGTTCGATCATCATCACCGCCGCTGCCAGCGCCAGCGCGCGCTCGCGCGAGGCTGCATCGGGCAGCATCTGCCCGAGTGCATTGAGCGCCTCCACCGGGGCCACCGCCGTAATACGCGCTTGCTCCTTCAACAGTTGCACCCAGTTGGTCTGGGGCGACACGCTGGCATGCATGTTCGGCAGTTGCGCCAGCAGCCTGGCCAGACGCAGGCTGCGCCGTTCGAACGCACCGATGGAGACCATGCCGGCGATGACGATCCGGCAAACCGCTTCGGCAAAACCGCCGTCGGCAATCTGGCCGATGACCGTATCACGGTAGCTTCCCAGCTCCTGCTGCGCCCAGCGCTGGGCGAGTTCGGCATCCGGCTCGCGCGGCGGCAGCCAGGCACCCAGTCCGGTCGGACCGAACAGCTGGCGCGTCATCCGTACCGTGCGGGCATCGCGCTGGTCGCGCCAGGCATTGAGCTCGTCGGTGATCTTCTGCGCCATGCGGCGTTCGTACTGCTTCAGCGGATGGTCGGGGTCGAGTTGTATCCGGTGCGCGCGCGCGGCAGCAGCTTGCTGGCGGATGAAGGCGGCGGCCGGGTGCTTGTCCGAGAACAGTTGCCGCTGCATGCGCAAGGGATTCATGCGCATCAGCGTATTGGCGCTGTCGCGGGTCGCCGTCATGCGCACCCAGGGCCGGACCCAGGTCTTGTACCACTGCGCATTGAGTTGCGACCACTGGCTGATGGTCGAGAACAGCGACTCTTCTTCGCGGCCCTCGGGATTGAGCTTGCGCAGGTCTTCCATGGTACGGTGCTCGTAGTGCACCGTGTAGTCACCCGGCTCCAGCGCATCCCAGCGCTGGGTCGCGCTGCCGTCCTTGCGTTCCAGCTTCATTTCGTAGAGCCCTGGTGGCAGGCTCTCGATGACGTCCAGCGAGCTGACCAGCTGGTCGTGTTCCTTGAGCGCCACCGAGCCGCCCACGAAGATGCCCAGATGGCCCACGCTCTCGTGCAGCACGTAGATGATGGTGCGGCCGGCGGCGGCGATGGCGCGCTCGTCGCCCCAGACATCGATGATCCAGTTCAACGCCTGCGGCGGCGGCGTGATGTTGTCCCCCCAGGAGGCGAAGACCACGATGGGCGCAGTGATGTCGCGCAGATTGACTGCCCTGCCCTTGACCTCCAGCCCTCCGCGCGCCAGCTTGTTGCCCACGAACAGATTCTCGGTGATGGCCTCGATCTCGGCCCCGGTCATGCGGAAGAAACCGCCCCACCAGCGTTCGAATTCCAGGAAACGCGCTGCCTCCTGATCGACTCCGGCCCAGAGGTTGTAATACTTGCTCCAGAAGGTATTGGCCGGATTGAGCTTCTCGAAGTTCTCGACCAGATAGGCGCCATCGAAGCGGTCGGCCCCGAGATCGGCGGCCAGCGAGGCCAGCCAGGTCCCGCCGAGGTTGGCACCGCTGTAGCGCATGGGATTGAGCGTGGAGCTGCCGGCCCAGTAGGAGGCCGGGGCACCGACCATCATCAGCGGACCGAACAGTTCGGGCCGCACGGCATCGAGCGTCATCATGGCCCAGCCGGCCTGGCAATTGCCGATCACTACCGGCTTCGCCGGGCATTGCGGATGGCGACGTATCACTTCTTCGAGGAAGCGCGCCTCCGCATCCATCACGGTGACCAGCGTCTGGCCCTCCTCGGGCTCGGGCCGGAAAGTGACGAAATACACGGTATGCCCGGCCTTCATCGCCATGCCCACTTCCGAATCGAACTTGAAGCCGCCAATACCGGGGCCGTGTCCGGCGCGCGGATCGACCACCACCACCGGTCGAGCCTGCGGGTCCACCGGCAGGCCCGGCGGCGGTTGCAGCCGCAGCAGTGCGTAATTGCAGGGCTGCGGCAGGTCGTGACCGTCCAGCACCAGTTCGTGCCCGAATTTCAACAGCGGCGGCGTGCCCTGCTCCAGATGCTCCAGGTAGTCATTGCCACGGTCGAGCAAGGTATCGAGGAAAAGGAAACTGCGCTGTACGCAATCCTGCACATAATTCGGTACATCTCCCCACGCCCCGGCGGGCGTGACGGGCTGTTCGGGAGGATGCGGGTCGGACGTCTTGCGGCTTGCCATGGGTGCACTCCGGTCAAGTGAGACTTCCATCATACTGACCTGGATCGTCAGCAAATCGTCCGAACTCTGCGACAATGGAACCGCAATTCCCGGAATTGCCTGCAAAAACCACACAAACCATTGCATGGAGGAACTGTCATGGAGCTCAAGAGCCTGGTAGACCAGCCCGGCAAGCTGCCGACCATCCCCAAAGTCGTGCAGCAGCTGATGACCAGCTTCAACAGCGAGGAAGTCTCGGCCCAGGATATCGCCCACCAGATCGCGGCCGACCCGACGCTCACCGCCAAACTGCTGCGACTGGCGAACTCGGCGTTCTTCCACGCTTCGCGCACCATCGGCACGGTCGACGATGCGCTGCGCATGCTGGGTTTCATCATGGTGCGCAATCTGGTGCTGGGCAATGGCATGGTGGCGGCTTTCAAGAGCACGCGCGGCATGGAGCTGCCGCAGTTCTGGCGACATACCCTCTACACCGCCGTGGCAGCGCGCTGGCTGTCCATGCACGCCGGCATCCACGGCGAAGATAATGGCGACGCTGTCTTCACCGTCGGCATGATGCATGGCATCGGCCAGTTGCAACTGCATGCGGTGGCCGCCGCGACAGTCGCCCCGCTGGACAAGCAATGCAACGTGCTCGACGCCGACCGCGCCGAACGGGAAAAGCAGACCTGGGGCTTTCACTACGCCGATGTCTCGGCCGAACTGGCGGCGATCTGGAATTTCCCTGAAGCGCTGGTCACGGCACTGCGCTCGGTGCCTGATCCGCTGGCGGCGGGCCGGCTCGACCGCGCCGCTGCCTGGGTACACCTGGGCGCGTGGGCCGCGCGCGTGACCGTGCTGTCACTGGATGACGAAGCCGCACTGGCCACCTATCCGGTGGCCGTGGGCAAGAAGCTGGGCGTGGATCCGGCCTGGATGCCGGTCCTGGTGAAGCACGATCCCGACAAGGCCGAGCGCGCCATGCCCTCATTGGACGAACTCTCTGCCGGGCTGGATGCCATGCTGGAGTAAGGAGCTCCATTGGACACATTCATCAGTCTGCTGCTGGGCCTGTTGCGCCACCTGGCCTTCAATATCGTGTTCTATCTGATCGGCTGCGGCCTGCTCAAGCTCATTACCCTGGGCCGCTATCCGCGCTGGCGGCCGCTGCGCGCAGGCCACTGGCGCGTACAGGCGCAGGATGTCGACCTGATCGCCTTGTTCGGCTTCCTCGCCAGCCTGGGCCTGCTGCTATTGGCTGCGCGCCTGTTGGCCTGATCCTGCCACCGCCAGCTTGTCCCTCAGGTCGCGCAGATACTGCAGCTGTGTCCCTTGCAGTTGTGCAGCACGCTGCTGCGGCCTGCCCCTGCATGGGTGCCCGGCCCGGTCGCCCCCTGCCCGGCCAGTTGCTCGGCACCGTTGCGCGGCTGCCAGCGATGCTTGACCTGCAAGCCGACATGGCCTCCCGTGGGCATGGGTGAGGCGGCCGTCTCCTCTTTGCAATAGGGACAGCAAGTCTGGCCGTGCAATCCCTGAAGGGGAATGAGGCGTTCGAAGATGCCTTCGCAATGGCTGCAACGAATGTCATACAAGGGCATGGGGACTCCTTCACCAATCCGTTATCACGAAAAAACCCGGCCAGGCCTACGCCCGGCCGGGAACACACACGTCACTGCGTTGATCGCTAGCCCTTGCGGCCCCAATAGGATTTGTCGTTGAGCATGCCCTTGGGCGTGATGTCCTGATCGAAGATGGAGGTCGGCAAGGCCACCGTGCAGGCGCAGTTAGGAATGTCGACGATGCCGCCGATGCGCCCTTCCACCGGCGCTGCCGTCAACAGCATATAGGCCTGGCTGCCGGTGTAGCCGAAGTGGGTCAGGTAGTCGATGGCCTTCAGGCAAGCCTGGCGATAGGCCACGGTGGCATCGAGGTAGTAGTTCACGCCGTTTTCCACGCTGATGCCTTCGAAGGTCAGCCACTGCTCGTAATGCGGCTTGACGATGCTGGGCATGAAGATGGGCGAGGTGATGTTGTACTTGGCCATGCCGCCCTTGATGAGGTCGAAGCCGACGTGGCTCACGCCATCCATCTCGATGGCGCCGCAGAAACCGATCTCGCCGTCACCCTGCGAGAAGTGCAAATCCCCCATCGAGAAGCCTGCGCCCTTCACGTACACCGGGAAGAAGATGCGGGTGCCCGCCGACAGGTCCTTGATGTCGGTGTTGCCGCCATGCTCGCGCGGCGGCACGGTGCGGGCGGCGACCTTGGCCATCTCGTCGAACTTGGCACCGGTCAGGCCGCGCAGCACGGCGGTGCTGGGGTTGGGCGGCTGCGCCAGCCCCTTGGCGGCCAGTGGCGCTTCGCGGCGGTTCCATTCGGCCAACAGGTCATGCGAAGGCAGGCAACCCATCAGACCAGGGTGGGTCAGGCCTGCGATGCGCACGCCCGGAATATGGCGCGAGGTGGCATACAAGCCCTTCAGGTCCCAGATCGCCTTGTCGGCTTCGGGGAAATAATCGGCCAGGAAGCCGCCGCCGTTTTCCTTGGCAAACACGCCGGAGAAACCGACAGGGGTCACCGGCTTGATGTCCAGCAGGTCGATCACCAGCAGGTCACCCGGCTCTGCGCCCTCGACATGGAAGGGACCGGTCAGCGGATGGGCGCGGGTGAGATCGACGTTCTTGACGTCGGAGACATCGTCGGTGTCCTGGATCTGCGCGTCGAGGAAGTCCAGCGACTCGATCAGGATGGATTCACCCGGCTTGACCGAGGCCAGGAACGGCAGGTCCGGGTGCCAGCGGTTGTGACCCAGTTCAGCCTGCTCTGCCAGCGGGACGCCGGGCTTGATCTTGAAGTGTTGCATGCGATCTCCTTGGTGGTGGATGTGTGATGAGGCCTTGCGCCTTCGGCCTCAGGCTGCCGGCTCGGTGGGAATCCCCGGCATCGGGCATTCGGGCGTACCGGCACTGTTGCGCGTCAATGCCTCGACCTGGGCGCGCGCAGCCTGCGGGTCGTTGACCCAGGTGCGATAAAAGTCGAAAGGACACTCGGCCACGCCCGCCGGCGATTCGCCCGAATTGATCTTGCCGGTGTAGCCGCGATGCAGGAGCTTGTAGAGGTGGTTTTGCGACTGCCAGTTGCGGCGTGCATCGCGGATGGCCGAGACGGACAGTTCGGCATACTGGATGCCCATCTCCTCGGTCCCGCACTCGCCCAGCGTGCGGCCATCGAAGCCGACGATGGCCGAATGGCCGAAGTAGGAATAGACGCCATCGAACCCTGATGCATTGGCCACGGCCACATACAGGTTGTTCATCCAGGCCATGGCCTTGGAGACCATGATCTGCTGTTCCTTGGCCGGATACATGTAGCCCTGGCAGCGCACCACCAGTTCCGCACCCTTCATGGCGCAGTCGCGCCAGATCTCGGGATAGTTGCCGTCATCACAGATGATGAGGCTGATCTTCAAGCCCTTGGGGCCGTCGCAGACGTAGGTGGTATCGCCCGGATACCAGCCCTCGATGGGCGTCCACGGCATGATCTTGCGATACTTCTGCACGATCTCGCCCTGGTCGTTGATGAGGATGAGGGTGTTGTAGGGCACCTTGCGCGGATGCTCCTCATGGCGCTCGCCGGTGAGCGAAAAGACGCCCCACACGCCGGCGATGCGGCAGGCTTCGGAAAAGATGGCGGTCTCGTCGCCGGGGATGGTGGCGGCGGTCTCGAACATTTCTTCACGGTCATACATGATGCCGTGGGTGGAATACTCCGGGAACACCACCAGGTCCAGCCCCGGCAATCCCTGCTTCATGCCGACCAGCATGGCGGCGATCTTCCTGGCGTTCTCCAGTACCTCGCCGCGCGTGTGCAGGCGTGGCATCTTGTAGTTCACCACGGCCACGCCGACGGCGTCCCGGCTGGCTGAAATGTCTCCGTGTCGCATGGACTTGCTCCTCTGAAAAGACGGTCGGATCAGACCGACAGATACTTGCTGATGGTGGGCGCATCGACGTTCTCGCGCGTGTCCTCGTAGACGAAGCGGCCCTTGTCGATGACCAGGAAACGGTCCGCAATCTCCAGCGTGAAGCTCAGCACCTGCTCCGAGACCACGATGGTGAGCGCACGGATCTTGCGGATTTCCTTGAGGCTTTTGGCGATGTCCTTGATGATGGAAGGCTGTATCCCTTCGGTCGGTTCATCCAGCAGCAGCACGCGCGGGTTGGTCGCCAGTGCGCGCGCAATGGCCAGTTGCTGCTGCTGTCCGCCGGACAGATTGCCGCCCTTGCGGGTGCGCATGTCATACAGCACCGGGAACAGCGAATACAGTTCATCGGGCACCTTGCCCTTGGCCGATGCGGGCAAGCCGGTCTGGATGTTTTCCAGCACCGTCATGTGCGAAAAGATCATGCGCCCCTGCGGCACGTAGGCCACGCCGCGCTCGACGCGCTGGTGGCTTTCCAAGCCACCGAGTTCCACGCCATCGATGCTGATGCTGCCGCCGCGCAGCGGCAGGATGCCCATCAGGGTCTTGAACAGCGTGGTCTTGCCCATGCCGTTGCGGCCCATGACGGCGACGATTTCTTCCTTGGCCACCGACAGATCGACATCGTGGATGACCTTGCTCTGGCCGTAGCCGGAGGCGAGTTGCGAGACTTTGAACATGGCAGGCTCCGAGGGTGAGGAAAGTTCAGTGACCGAGATAGACATCGATCACCTTGGGATCGGACTGCACCTTCTCCATGCTGCCTTCAGCCAGGATTTTTCCCTGGTGCAGCACGGTGACCTTGTGGGCGATGCTCTTGACGAAATCCATGTCGTGCTCGATCACTACCACCGAGCGGCCCTGGCTGATGCGGCCCAGCAGCTCGGCGGTCTTTTCGCGTTCGGACACGCTCATGCCGGCCACCGGTTCATCCAGCATCAAGAGCTCCGGCTCCTGCATCAGCAGCATGCCGATCTCCAGCCACTGCTTCTGGCCGTGCGAGAGCAGGTCGGCTTGCGTATGCAGCTGTTGGTCCAGGAAGATCTCTGCGGCCACCGCTTCCACCCGCGCCACCACATCCGGCGAACGCTTGAAAGTCAGCGCGCCGAACACCTTGCGGCCACGCGGGAAGGACATCTCAAGGTTCTCGAACACGGAGAGGTTTTCGTAGATGGACGGGGTCTGGAACTTGCGTCCCACGCCTACCCGCACGATGGCGTGCTCGCTCATCTTCGTCAGTTCGTGATTGTTGAACTTGATGCTGCCGGAGGTAGCGCGGGTCTTGCCGCAGATCAGGTCCAGAACCGTGGTCTTGCCTGCGCCGTTGGGGCCGATCACCACGCGCACCTCATTGCGCTGCACGTAGAGATTGAGCTTGTCGACTGCCTTGAACCCGTCGAAAGACACGGTCAGGTCTTCGATGGCCAGGACCGGATGGGCGTCCGATTCGAAACCGATGGCGTTCTCGCTCATTTGCTGGCCTCCAGGGTCGCGCCCGGCTCGATGCCATCGCGCTTGGGTTCAGGGGTGGATGCTCGGGAAACCGGCTTGGCGGCTTCTGCAGCAACGGGTGCTACCGCCTTGGATTGACCGCGCAGCTTGTCCATCAGGCGCTTGCCCTGGGTCTGCCAGAGCCCGGCCAGGCCATTGGGGAAATACATCACCACCGCGATGAAGAGACCGCCCATCAGGAACAGCCACAATTCGGGGAAGGTTTCGGAGAAGTAGGTTTTGCCAAAATTCACCAGCAGCGTTCCGTACACCGCGCCCAGCAGCGACATGCGGCCACCCACTGCAGCAAAGATCACCATTTCGATGGAGGGCACGATACCGACGAAGGACGGCGACATGAAGCCCACCTGCAGCGTGAACATGGCCCCGCCGATAGCCGAGAACATGGCCGCCGCACAGAAGACGAAGACCTTGAAGCTGGCCACGTCATAGCCGGAGAAGCGCACCCGTTCTTCCTTGTCGCGCATGGCCACCAGCAGGCGGCCCAGCTTGGAACCGAGCACGTAACGGCCGAACAGGATGCAGCCGAACAACAGGCCCGCATTGACGAAATACAGCACCAGCTTGGCATGGTCGGTGCGGATATCCCAGCCCATCAAAGTCTTGAGGTCGGTGATGCCATTGACGCCGCCGGTCAGCCCCTGCTGGCCGATGATGAGGATGGACAGGATGGCCGCAATGGCTTGCGTGACGATGGAGAAATACACATCCCCCACGCGGCGCTTGAACATCGCCAGCCCGATCAGCATGGCCAGCGCGGTCGGCACCACCAGCACGGCAAGAATCGTGAAGGCAAAACTATGGAAGGGCTCCCACATGGCCGGCAAGGCGGTGATCTGGTTCCAGTCCATGAAGTCGGGGATGCCCGGCGTGGACTGGATTTTGGTGCTGATGGGGTCAGAGGCTTCGAGCTTGAGGAACATGGCCATGCAATAGCCGCCCAGGCCGAAGAACACGCCCTGCCCCAGGCTGAGGATGCCGCCGTAGCCCCAGCACAGCACCAGGCCCACGGCCACGAAGGCGTAGGACAGGTATTTGCCCACCAGGTTGAGACGGAACATGTCCATCGTCAGCGGGAACACCACCAGCAGCAGTACCGCCATTACCAGCAGGCCAAGCGCACCGGAGCGCCCGCCCAGCAGTTTTTCATAGGCTGCATTCATCATCTGACCTCGCTCATGTGGTTGGATCGTAAGTGGCCAAGCGTGATGTTCATTTGCGCACCTTCGCCGAGAACAGCCCTTGCGGACGCAGCATCAGGATCAGGATCACCGCCGACAAGGTCAGCACCTTGGCCATGGAACCGGTCAGGAAGAATTCCGCCGTAGACTGCGTCTGTGCAATCGAGAAGGCCGAGGCGATGGTGCCGATGAGGCTTTGCGCGCCACCGAAGACCACCACCAGGAAGGTATCGACGATGTAGAGCGATCCGCTGGTCGGGCCGGTGGAGCCGATGGTGGTGAAAGCCGCACCGGCCACGCCGGCCACGCCGCAGCCGAGTGCAAAGGTGGTGCGGTCGACCTTGCGGGTATTGATGCCCACGGCCCCGCTCATGACACGGTTCTGCATGGTTGCCCGCACCTGCAAGCCCCAGCGTGAACGGAACAGCAATACGAAGATGGCACCGGTGAGCAGCACCGTGAGGCCCATCATGAAGAGACCGTTCAAGGGGATGTCGATGGCATCGGTCGGCTTGAAGGAACCCATGAGCCAGTCCGGCAAGGTGGCGCTGACTTCCTTGGCGCCGAAGATTGAACGGAAGGTCTGCTGCATCGCCAGCGACAGGCCCCAGGTCGCCAGCAAAGTATCGAGCGGACGCTTGTAGAGGCGGCTGATGAGCAGCAGCTCGGTGAGATAACCCACGCCATAGGCCACGGCGAAGGACAGCACGATGGCCACGAAGAAATAGAACGGCTGCAAGGCTGGCGCATAGGTGGTGGTCAGGTGCGACAGCAGGTAGGTGATGTAGGCACCGATGGTGAGGAATTCACCGTGGGCCATGTTGATCACGCCCATCTGCCCGAAGATGATGGCCAGGCCCAGCGCCATCAGCAGCAGCACGCAGAAAACCGAGAGGCCATTGAAGCCCTGCATGGCGAAGATGGCGCCGAATTCGGATAGAGAAACCATGATGACTCCCGACGGGGCAGAGTTGCCAATTGGAGAAATGGGCGGCAGCGCCCGCATGTCACTACAGACGCCGCCGCTTTGCTGCACGAAGGGCCGGCGCGGCACCGGCCGGACCGCCTTACTGGTAGCCCTTGGGGAAGGGATTCGGCTCGATCAGTTCGGACTCGTAGACCACCTTGAACTGGCCGTCCTTCTGCGCCTCGCCGATGCGGGTCTTGCTCCACAGGTGATGGTTTTCATGAACCTTGACGTAGCCTTCGGGCGCGGTCTTGAGTTCGATGCCGGGCGAAGCGGCCACCACCTTGTCGACATCGAAGCTGCCGGCCTTTTCCACGGCAGCCTTCCACAGCCAGGGGCCGAGATAGGCTGCCTGGGTGACGTCGCCGATGACCGAATTGGCACCGAACTTGGCCTTGAATTCGGCCACGAATTTCTTGTTGTTGGCGTTGTCCAGGCTCTGGAAATATTTCATCGAGGCGAAGAAGCCTTCCACGTTCTCGCCGCCGATGCCCAGCATTTCATCCTCGGTGACCGAAATGGTCAGCAGGTTCTGGGTCTTGGCGGTCACACCGGCGGCCTTCAACTGCTTGTAGAAGGCGACGTTGGAGCCACCAACCACGTCGGCGAAAATCACGTCCGGCTTCTTGAGCTTGATCTTGTTGATGAGCGAACCGAATTGCGTATTGCCCAGCGGGTAGTATTCCTCGCCCACCACCGAACCCTTGAGCACGTTCTCGATGTGCTTGCGGGCGATCTTGTTGGAAGTACGCGGCCAGATGTAGTCCGAGCCGACCAGGAAGAAGGTCTTGGCCTTCTTTTCCTTGGCCACCCAGTTCAGGCCTGCCAGCACCTGTTGCGTCGCCTCCTGCCCGGTATAGAACACGTTCTTGGATTGCTCCAGGCCTTCATAGAAGGTCGGGTAATACAGCAGGCCGTTGTCCTTCTCGAACACCGGCAGCACCGCCTTGCGCGAGGCCGACGTCCAGCAGCCGAAGACGGCAGCCACGCGGTCGTTTTCCAGCAGCTTCTTGGCCTTTTCGGCGAAGGTCGGCCAGTCGCTGGCACCGTCTTCCTGGATGATCTTGATCTTGCGGCCGAGGATGCCGCCCATGGCATTGATCTGGTCGATGGCCAGGCGCTCGGCCTGGATCGAACCGGTTTCGCTGATGGCCATGGTGCCGGTGGCCGAGTGCAACTGGCCGACCGTGACTTCGGTATCGGTAATGGCCAGCTTCGTGGTATTGACCTTGGCGGTCGGATACTGCTGGGCCGAGGCCATGCCCGGCAGGGCCGCTGCTGCCGCCCCGGCGGCCAGGCCCATGAGGATCTTGCGGCGCGGGAGCGAGGGAGGATTGGAAGACGAGGAATGCGACATGCGGTACTCCTTTCGGGCGTTGTTGTTGGACTCGGTCTGGGCCATCGTGGCGTCATGCAAGCGGTGAAACGAAGACCGGACAAGTCACTGCCCCGGCAGTGGCGCAGCTCGGGAAACCCCTTCCATCACACGGTTCCGGCGCTTCGTTCTGAGGCGCAGAATAGGTTCGCAGGTGCAGCGCAACAATACGTTGTTTGACGTAAGCCCCCTGCTGGTGCGGCCCGCCGGCCTGCACAGCTTTTGCTCATGGCTTGCCTGCTGTTGGTGCGCACTTTGCGTACAGGGCGTCGGGATGCGGCGACGGCGTCCATGCCGGCTGCCTTTTCTTGGTGAATTCTCATGTCATGCAGACAGGCATCTACGTCATTTGACGTATGCCCTCTTGCTCCGAATGGTTTGAAAATTGCTTGGACATAAACACGAGCCGGGCAGTCAGCCTGCGCTGCAGCACACTGACAAGGCGCTGACGGACATGACCCACCGGAACCCCCGACCCCACCAAGAGCCAACGTGACCCATCCCGCCACACAACGCATCGTCAAGGTCAGGCGCGACTACAACACCTGGGTCGCCAACGAGACGCTGGAAGACTACGCGCTGCGCTACACGCCGCTGTCCTTTCGCCGCTGGTCCGAATTTCGCCTGGCCAACACGGCGCTGGGGGCCACCTCCTTCCTGGCGCTGGAAGCCATCAGCGGTGCCATCACCCTGAGCTATGGCTTCACCAATGCCTTCTGGGCCATCATCTGCGTGATGGTGCTGTTCTTCGCGACCGGCCTGCCCATCAGCTATTACGCGGCGCGCTACGGGGTGGACATGGACCTGCTCACGCGCGGCGCCGGCTTCGGCTACATCGGCTCGACCATCACCTCGCTGATCTACGCCAGCTTCACCTTCATCTTCTTCGCGCTGGAAGCGGCCATCATGGCGCAGGCTATCGAGATCTATTTCGGCCTGCCGCTGGTGTATGGCTATGTGCTCTGTTCGCTCATCATCATCCCCATGGTGGCCTACGGCATCACCCTCATCAATCGCCTGCAGATGTGGACCCAGCCGCTGTGGCTGGTGCTGCTGGTGCTGCCCTATGCCTGCGTGCTGTACAAGGAACCGGAGGCACTGTCGAACCTGATGAGCTTCGCGGGCCGTGCCGAAGAAGGCAGCTCCTTCAACCTCACGCTCTTCGGCGCGGCCGCCACGGTGGCCTTCTCGCTCATTGCGCAAGTGGGGGAACAGGTGGACTTCCTGCGCTTCCTGCCGCAGAAGACTGCCGCCAATCGCGGCCGCTGGTGGAGCGCCCTGCTGCTGGCCGGGCCCGGCTGGATCCTGCTGGGCGGGGCCAAGATGCTGGGCGGCACGCTGCTGGCATTCCTCGCCATCCAGCATGAAGTGCCCATGGCACGTGCCGTGGAGCCAACCCAGATGTACCTGATCGGCTACCAGTACGTGTTCGGCAATCCGGCCTTTGCGCTGGGAGCGGTGGTGCTGTTCGTGGTGGTGTCGCAGATCAAGATCAATGTCACCAATGCCTATGCCGGCTCGCTGGCCTGGTCCAACTTCTTTGCCCGCCTCACGCACAGCCATCCGGGGCGCGTGGTGTGGCTGGTCTTCAATGTGCTGATCGCGGTGCTGCTCATGGAGCTGGGGGTGTTCAATGCGCTGGAACACGTGCTGGCCCTCTACAGCCTGGTGGCCATCTCCTGGATCGGGGCCGTGGTGGCCGATCTGGTCATCAACAAGCCGCTGCGCCTGAGCCCGGCGCACATCGAATTCAAGCGCGCGCACCTGTATGACGTGAACCCCGTGGGTGTGGGATCGATGGTGATTGCCACCCTGCTCTCCACGCTGGCCATGTCGGGCGTGCTGGGCAAGACCATTGCCGCGATGGCCCCCTTCATCGCACTGGGGACGGCGCTGGTGACGGCGCCGCTGATCGCGCTGGCCACCGGCAGCCGCTACTACATCGCGCGGCGCGATACGCTGTCCGAGCAGAACTATCGGCCCGTCACACCCGGACAGGCGCACTCGGTACTGGATTGCGTGATCTGTGGCAATGCGTTCGAGACGCCGGACATGGCGCATTGTCCAGCCTACCAGGGGGCCATCTGTTCGCTGTGCTGTTCACTCGATGCACGCTGCAAGGACCGCTGCAAGACGCCCCGCGCACGCCTGCCCAACCAGATTCTTCATACGCTGCGCCAGCTGATCCCGGCGCGCTTCGCACTCAAGCTCAATACGCGTATCGGGCATTACCTGAGTGTCTTCGGGCTGTTGGCCGGCGGGCTGGCCATCGTGTTGTGGATGCTGTATTTCCAGCAGATGGCCGATCTTTCCGGTCTGAGCTTGTCCGCACCGGATTCATTGCGGGGCGTCTTCATCAAGCTGTTCTGCCTGCTGCTGGTAGTGGTTGGCGTCGGTGCCTGGTGGCTGGTGCTGACCAACGAGAGCCGCGCCGTCGCCCAGGAAGAATCGGAGCGCCAGACCAACCTGCTGCTGCAGGAAATCGAGGCCCACAAGCAGACCGATGCCGAACTGCAGCGCGCCAAGGAAGCCGCCGAATCGGCCAACCTGGCCAAGAGCCGCTTCGTGGCCGGCATGAGCCACGAACTGCGCACGCCCTTGAACAGCATCCTCGGCTATGCCCAGATCCTGCACGTGGACGCCACCATCCCGCCGGCCCGCAAGGAAGCCATCGCCATCATCCGCCGCAGCGGCGAACACCTGTTGAGTCTCATCGATGGCCTGCTCGACATCGCCAAGATCGAAGCCGGCAAGATGCGCCTGGCCTCGGACGAGCTGGCGCTGGAAGCCTTCCTGGAACAGATCGTCGGCATGTTCGCGCCACAGGCCGAACAGAAGGGCCTGCACTTCCGCTTCGAGAAATCCGGACGCCTGCCGCAGATCGTGCACGCGGACCAGAAGCGGCTGCGCCAGATCCTCATCAACCTGCTGGGCAATGCGGTGAAATTCACCGATCACGGCGGCGTCACGCTCAAGCTGCGCTACGCCCGCGAGATCGCGTATTTCGATGTGATCGACAGCGGCATCGGCATTGCCGACGAGGACCTGGAACGCATCTTCCTGCCCTTCGAGCGCAGCAGCGCCGCCAATCTGCGCGAAGACATCGGTACCGGCCTCGGCCTGGCCATCAGCCGCATGCTGGTGCACATCATGGGTGGCGAACTGAGCGTGCAGAGCCGGGTCGGCCAGGGCAGCAGTTTCCATCTCAAGATCTACCTGCCTGAAGTGCACGTCCCGCGCCCGCGCATCAAGCTGGAAGACCAGATGTCGGGCTACGCCGGTCCTTCTCGTCACATCCTGGTGGTGGACGACCAGGCCTCGCAGCGACGACTGCTCAGGGACATGCTCATGCCGCTGGGATTCGTGGTGAGCGAAGCCGACAGCGGGCTCGCCTGCATGGAGCGATTGGGACGCGAAGTACCAGACCTGATCCTGCTGGACATCGCCATGCCGCAGATGGATGGCTGGACGGTGGCCCGCGCCATTCGCGCACGCGGGCTCGCGCAGCTGCCCATCCTGCTGGTCTCGGCCAATGCCTTCGAGAACCTGCATGAGCGCAACGAGCCGCCGCTGGTCAATGATTTCGTGGTCAAGCCGGTCTCGTATCACGAATTGCTGGGCAAGATCCGCCAGCATCTGCAACTGGACTGGGTGGCGAGCATCCTTCCCCCTGTGCCGGCAGAAGTGCCGCCGACACCTGCAGCGCCACAGGCCCTGATGCTGGTGCCACCGCAAAACAAGCTGGCCGCCCTGCTCGAACTGGGCAGCATCGGCTACGCCAAGGAAATCCTGCGCCAGCTCGACGCCATGGAGCGCCAGCAGCCGGCCTACCTGCCCTTCACCACCGAGCTGCGGCAGCTGGTCAAGCAATTCCGATTGAATGAATACGTCACCCGCATCAAGGAGCTGATCCGACATGATCTCAACGACGTTCGATAGACACGTGGTACTGATCGTCGATGACATGCCCGACAACCTGGCCATGTTGTCCGACGCGCTCGATGAGAGCGGCCACATCGTGCTGGTCGCCACCGACGGCCTGGCGGCACTGGAGCGGCTGGACCACATCACGCCCGACCTGATCCTGCTCGATGCGATGATGCCCGGCATCGACGGCTTCGAAACCTGTCGCCGCATCAAGCAGGTCAAGCGGGTGGCGCATGTGCCGGTGGTGTTCATGACGGGCTTGTCGGAGACCGAGCACGTGGTACGTGGCTTTGAGGTCGGCGGCATCGACTACGTGACCAAGCCGATCCGTCCGCAGGAGGTAGTGGCGCGCATTGGTGCGCATATCCGTACTGCGCGCATGATGACGCAGACGCGCGGCATGCTGGAACATGCGGCACATGCGGTGATCGTGCTGGGCGGCAATGGCTTGCCGATGTGGCAGACCAGCAAGGCCTCACAGTGGCTGGAAAAATACTATGGTCCGGCGGCACCGGCCAGTCACAAGCTGCCCGGGCCCTTGCAGGTCTGGCTCAACGAGCAGCTGGTACGGCAGCGCCAGGGCGAGAGCCTGGATCACGTACCGCCGTTGATCGTGCGCCAGCAACAGGATGAACTGCACATCACCCTCTCCGGTCCGGGCCAGGGTCATGGCGTGAGCCTGGTGCTGGAGGAGAAGATCGCCGGCTCGGTGCATCGCGGCGAAGAGCTCATGGTCCTGCCGGCCACTCTGGAAGGCGCGCGCCTGACGCCGCGCGAAAGCGACGTGCTGCTCTGGCTGGGCAAGGGCAAGACCAACCGCGACATCGCCGAGATCCTCGGCATGAGCCCGCGTACGGTCAACAAGCACCTGGAACATATCTTCGTGAAGCTGGGGGTGGAGACGAGATCGGCGGCGGCGGTGCTGGCCAGGGCCAGCGTTCCATAGATCGGCAGCGGTCACAGACACGCAAACATTGGGGCAAGGTCGCGCGGACCGCTCAGGCCAGCGCGGCCAACGCTTGTGCCTCCGATTTCAGCCCGCTGGCAAAGTATCTCTTGAGCAGTACGTCCGGCATGGCCCGCAATACAAAATTACGCATGGCAAAGCCCACCCGAGTGGACGGAACGTACATCGGGGCCAGTTTGCGACTGCGATGCTGCAAGCGCATTACGGTAGGACGCAGGCGCTGATCGTGACGCGCCAGCGCCCCCTCCAGTCCAGCCGCCGAGGGGGCGATTGTGCCTGCGGCAGCACGCTCCAGTTCTTCGGCCAGTATCGACGCCGATGCAAGCGCCAGGCCGGCCCCCTGCCCCGAAATGAGCGACAGACTATGCGCAGCGTCGCCCAGCAGCAGAATGCGGCCTTGCCGCCAAGAGGGTAATTCCACCAGTACCAGGTCGTCGATGACGATCTCCTGCGGATTCTCAACCGCTTCCAGCGCAGTGCTTACACCTGCGAAACTTCTGGCCGTGCAAGCGCGCAGCAATGACTGGCGCTGCGCCGGCGCAACGAACCCGGCCTCACGGCTGCGCCAGACATGCAGTGCGGCCAGCCGGCCATCGCACAATCCATAGTATTCGGTCTGGATGCCGGGCTCGGCATAGCAAAGAAAGTCTTTTCCCAGCATCAGGCTGTCCTGCACCTCATAGCTGGCGTACCGGTAGCCCAATGGCCGGAGACAGTCGGCATCGGCGGCGAAGTACCGGCGACGCAGAGGCGAATGCACACCATCAGCGGCAATGAGCAGATCGGCCTCATGGCAAGAGCCATCGCTCAAGGTCACGCGCACACCGCTGTCATGGTTGAGCGCCTCTTGCACGGTCACGCCGAAGCGCCACGCAATGTCCCGTATGGGCAGCGCCGCATGCAGTTCCTGCACCAGGACGCCACGCCTCAGCGTGAGCCACTCGATACCGGCCAGCGCCTCGCGATAGTTGATGCGCAAGATCTCCCGACCAAGCCGGTCGCGATAGATATGCTTTCCCATGTCGGGATAGGCCAATTCGCTCAACCGCGGCACCAGGTCCATACGGCGCACGGTGGCCAGTCCGGGGCCGGACAGGCCCATCATATGGCCGCCGTCGCGCAGGGCATCAGCCTGTTCCACCATCAACACGCGCCAGCCGGCACCCTGCAGCCACCAGGCAGCGGCCAGCCCGGCGATGCCGGCTCCGCAGATGACCACAAGACCCTGGCGGGACGTTTCCTCATGCGTTTGCATCACTTGGTTTCTCCGAAAAAAGATCAGGCCCGATGCCACGGCACCAGACAGCCACGCCGGTCATCGCCAGCGCCAATGCAGCCAGGCCCAGCACAGCGCTATAGCCCAGGCGGTGCGCCAGCCACCCGCCGACGATGCCCAGCACGACGGCCATGCAGGCATCGGCGCACTGGAACAAGGTGAAATCGACGCCCGGCTGGTGGCCATCTGCACAACGCATCAGCAGCGTGTAGCTGGCCACGAAGGTGGCGGAGAGCGCCATCGAGAACACCCACACGGCCACCGCCTGCATGAGCAATGGCACAACGCCCGCCAGGCACAGCAAGGCCAGCGCTTGCAGGGTCAATGCCGTCACCAGCGCCACGCGCGCTTGCCAGCGACGCACCAGAAGGCCGCCCAGCAGCGCACCCGTCAAGCCGGCCAATACGCCGCCTGCGCCTTGCAGCCAGGCCAGTCGCTCCAGTGGCATGCCGTGATCAAGCAGGAAAGCACCAGTCAATCCCATGACCAGCCGCGGGCCGATGGCCAGCAGGATCGTCAGTACCAGACCAGAGCGCACCGCCGGACGGCGCCATGCCTGGCTCAGCGACGCCGGTCTGCGCGTCAAGCTGCGCCTCGCCTGCCCGGGGCGCAGGAACCACCACGGCAGGCTGAGCAGGGCAATCAGCAAGGCCAGCAGCAAGCATCCCTTTGCCATCCCCCATCGCTGCGCTGCCAGCAGGAACAGCCCACCGCCCAGCAGCAATCCGGCATAGCTGCCTCCGACTTGCACCACGTTGACCCAGCCGCGCAGGGACGGCCGCGACTGCTCTATCGCGAAACCGTCGCAGGCCACATCAATGCTGGCGGCCAGCAGTGCGGCCAGCGACAGCGCCACCATGATCAGCCCGACCTGTCTGCCCCCGCCTGCGGCCATCAGCGCAAACAGCGCCGCCAGCATCAGTTGCCCGCCCAGCACAATCTGGCCAGAGCGGGCGGCGCTGCCAGCGGGCAAACGCCAGCGTTCGATCCATGGCGCCCAGGCGAATTTGAGCGCCCAGGGCAGCATCAGCAAGGAGAGCCAGCCCAGCTGCTGCAGCGAGGCGCCCTGGCTGCGCAGCAATGCCGGCAAGGCTTGCGCAGCCACGCCAGTGACCACGCTCTGGGCCACGTAGACACCACCGATAGCGACCAGCAGCAACCCGGCCCGGTCCTCGGTGCTGGTAGTCTCGCTCCGGCGCATCAGTAGGCGTAGCTCAGCGTGACGCCCAAGGTGCGGCCGCTGGCGACCTGGGCGAAGTTGCCGAGTTGCGGGCCACCGGAGAAGGCGTAGGTGCGGTAAGCGCGGTCGGTCAGGTTGTGCACGTAAAAGGCCAGTTCGGTATCGGGACGGACCTGCCAGGCCAGCGCTGCGTCGACGAGGGTATAGGCGGCCTGGCGCAAGGTGTTGGCGGTATCAAAATATTGCGCGCCGAGATAACGCGCATTGAGCTGCGGGCGCCAGTTTCCGACAGGGGATGACAGATCCCCTTGCAACCCGAGCCTGAGACCATGCCGTGGTGCGAACGGCACGTCATTGCTGCCGCAGGCAGAACAGGCGCTGGAGGCGACATAGCGGGTGAAGCGCGCGCGATTGATGAAACCGGAAGCGTTCAATGTCCATTGCCGACTCAGGCTCCAGGCCAGATCGAATTCGACGCCGGTAGAACGGCTGTCGCCGACGTTGCGCAGCGATTGATAGCCGACGCTGTCGCCCTGGTACAGCTGGGCATCCTTGATGTCGATGCGGTAGGCGGCGATGCTGCCCTGGACGTGCTGTGCGTTGAACCGGGTGCCGACCTCGACACTGGTG
>NZ_DBIC01000352.1:0-9238 GCF_002296545.1 Herbaspirillum sp. UBA812
AAGACAAGGTCGAAGAGATCGAACGCATGGGTATCGACGAAGTGAAGATTCGTACTCCGCTGACCTGCGACACCCGCTATGGCCTGTGCGCCAAGTGCTATGGCCGCGACCTGGGCCGTGGCCTGCTGGTGAACTCCGGCGAAGCGGTTGGTGTGGTGGCTGCGCAGTCCATCGGTGAGCCGGGTACCCAGCTGACCATGCGTACCTTCCACATCGGTGGTGCGGCATCGCGTGCAGCGGTGGCCTCCTCGGTGGAAGCCAAGTCCAACGGCACCGTGCGCTTCACCGCCACGATGCGTTACGTGACCAATGGCAAGGGCGAACAGATCGTCATTTCCCGTTCCGGCGAAGTGCTGATCACCGACGACCTGGGCCGTGAGCGCGAGCGTCACAAAGTGCCGTACGGCGCCACCCTGATCGTCAAGGATGGCCTGACCATCAAGGCCGGTACCGCACTGGCGACCTGGGATCCGCTGACCCGTCCGATCATCACCGAGTACTCCGGTACCGTGAAGTTCGAAAACGTGGAAGAGGGTTCGACCGTCGCCAAGCAGATCGACGAAGTCACCGGTCTGTCGACCCTGGTGGTTATCGATGCGAAGCGCCGTGGTCCTTCCTCGAAGGTCATGCGTCCGCAGGTGAAACTGCTGAACGAACAAGGCGAAGAAGTGAAGATCGCTGGCACCGAACACTCGGTGACCATCGGCTTCCAGGTCGGCGCGCTGATCACCGTCAAGGACGGCCAGCAAGTGCATGTGGGTGAAGTGCTGGCCCGTATCCCGACCGAATCGCAGAAGACCCGTGACATTACCGGTGGTCTGCCGCGCGTGGCCGAGCTGTTCGAAGCCCGTTCGCCGAAGGATGCCGGCATGCTGGCCGAAGTCACTGGTACCGTTGCCTTCGGCAAGGAAACCAAGGGCAAGCAGCGTCTGGAAATCACCGACATGGAAGGTACCAAGCACGAGTTCCTGATCACCAAGGACAAGCAAGTGCTGGTGCACGACGGCCAGGTGGTGAACAAGGGCGAAATGATCGTCGACGGTCCGGCCGATCCGCAGGACATCCTGCGTCTGCTGGGTATCGAAGCGCTGGCCCGCTACATCGTGGACGAAGTGCAGGACGTGTACCGTCTGCAGGGCGTGAAGATCAACGACAAGCACATCGAAGTGATCGTGCGCCAGATGCTGCGCCGCGTGCAAGTGGTGGAGCCGGGCGACACCAACTACATCACTGGTGAGCAGGTCGAGCGCTCCGAACTGCTGGACGAGAACGACCGCGTGACCGCCGAAGGCAAGATCCCGGCGACCTACGAAAACGTGCTGCTGGGTATTACCAAGGCATCGCTGTCGACCGACTCCTTCATCTCGGCCGCATCGTTCCAGGAAACCACCCGCGTGCTGACCGAAGCGGCGATCATGGGCAAGAAGGACGGCCTGCGCGGCCTGAAGGAAAACGTCATCGTCGGCCGCCTGATCCCGGCCGGTACTGGCCTGGCCTTCCACCGCGCCCGCAAGGAAAAGGATGCATGGGAAGCCGAAGAGCGCGCAGCACTGCTCGAAGCCGAACGTGCCTCCCGTTCCGACTTCGCCGACGAGGAAGTCTCCTCGACCGAATCCATCGGTGGCGGCGAAGGCGAAGCGTAAGCATCGCTGGCAAGGCATCACGGGGCGGCCAGCAGGACCGGCCGCCCCGGCAAGACAACAAGCTGCAAGAGAGAACGGCACCGGAAGCAATTCCGGTGCCGTTTTCTCGTTCATGGGCGGTGTTTGCCGGGGCATCACGGCCTTCATATCCCGATTTATCCCTACTGGCGGTAGGCCTTGCTGCTTGCGGCATTGCCAAGGATGAGTGAATCTTTTATCATCTCCAAATAATAATGATTCTCATCTGATTCCCGTCGCATGGAATCAATCTTCATATCGACGACGACCTGCGCCCGCAGGCCGTTTTTATCCAAGAGGTAGCCAGCCAGCGCTAGTAACCGAACCAGACCAAGGGGTGGTTACCAGTGTTTCCAAGCAAATCGAAGTGTGCAGCAGCCGTGTTCCTGGCGCTGCAGCAGTGGCTGTGTGCGAGTGCCTTTGCGCAATCGGCCGATGCCAATACCCAAGCCAATCCCGCTCGCGCGTCGGCGAGTGAATCCATCACATTGGCGCAAGCCAGCGGCAAGAAGCTGCAGGACGTGGTGGTCACGGCCAATCGTTCCGGCAGCAGTGACCTCGATCACGCGGCCGCCACCGTCTCCGTCATCACCTCCGAGGAGATCGAGGAGCACAACGCCAAGGACATCAAGGATGCCTTGCGCTACGAGCCGGGGGTGGAGGTGCGGCGCTCGGTGTATCGCATGTCCGGCATCACGGGCGCGACGGCCACCACCGGGCGTGGCGGCAATGAGGGCATCACCATCCGTGGCCTCGATGGCAATCGCGTGCTGATGCTGGAGGATGGCATCGTCATGCCGCGCGCTTTCAGCCAAGGCGTGGCCAGCGTCGGGCGGGGTGCGACTACGGACACCGAACTGTATCGCCGCATCGAAGTGCTGCGCGGGCCTGCGTCTTCGCTCTACGGCAGCGATGGGCTCACCGGCGCGGTCAACTTCATCACCAAGGATCCGTCCGACTTGCTGGACGTTTATGGCAAGTCCAGCTATTTCTCCTTCAAGCCTTCCTACGACTCGGTCGACAAGAGCTTTGGGGCAACCGCCAGCGCGGCCTGGGGCAGCGAGCAGTGGCAGGGCATGCTGATCCTCAATGCGCGCCACGGCAACGAGAGCGACAACAAGGGGGCCAATGACGTGCGCGGCAGCGCTCGCACCATGCCCGACCCGATGAGCTATACCAATCGCTCGGCTCTGGGCAAACTGGTCTTCAAGCCCAATGGCATCGACACCTTCAAGCTCACCCTGCAGGCCACCGAAGAGCGCGAGAGCGGGGACAGCCTTTCTGCGATCGGCAACGGCGTGACCGCCTACAGCACCAGCAGCAAGTCCACCGGACAGCGCGCCACGCTGGCCTATGAACGCAACGATGCGGATCAGCCGTGGATACAGAAATTCAAGGCCAGCCTCACCTGGCGCAATGCCGACACCGAGCAGTTCACCAATGAGGCCGGCACCAGTACGGCGAGCATCGTGCGGCCGCGTTTCCGTGCCGTTTCGTACAGCGACCAGATGATCAGCGGCAGCCTGCTGGCCGAGAGCAACTTCGGCTCCGACCGCTGGCGGCACAAGCTGGTCTATGGGCTGGACCTGAGTCTGTCCACCTTGCAGACCAGCGCCGACGGCACCGGCTGGACCAGTTGCACCGGCACGCAGTATTGCCAGTACTTCCCCAAGACCGAGAGCACCCAGCTCGGGGCCTATGTGCAAGATGAGATGCGCACGGGCGCGCTGACCACCATCGCCGGCCTGCGCCTGGACAGCTATGAACTCAAGCCCAAGGCCAGCGCAAAATACGACGCCCAGGCCATCGCCAACGGACAGCCGGCAGTGAGCAGCCGCGACAGCGCCTTCTCGCCGCGCCTGGCGTTCCTCTATGAAGTCACGCCGGCTTTCATCCCCTACATCCAATATGCGCGCGGCTTCCGTTCACCCTCGCCGCAGGAGATCAATTCCTTCTTCAACAATACCGTCTATCGCCAGATCTCCAATCCTGACCTCAAGCCCGAGACCAGCAACACGGTCGAAGTCGGCCTGCGCGGCAAGCTGGCGGCCGGGCCGGGAGCGCTGCGCTACAGCGCGGCCGCGTACAAGGGCAATTACCGCAACTTCATCGACCTGGTGACCGTGCGCGGCAACCTGACGGTGGCCAACCCGACCATCTTCCAGTACCGCAATGCGGCCAAGGCCGAGATCCACGGGCTGGAAGGGCGTATCGATTACGCGCTCGACAATGGCTTCACCGTCAAGGCCGGGTTCGCCTGGACCAAGGGCACCACGACTGCCAATGGCGTCGAGCAAGGACTGGAATCCGTGGCCCCGCTGTCGGTGGTGGCCGGCCTGCGCTATGACCGTGCCCAGCAGTGGTTCGTGCAGAGCGACCTGGTCTACAACGCGGCCAAGAAGAAGGAAGACATTCCGACGGCCACCAACTTCGTCTCGCCTTCCTTCTTCGTGATGGATCTCTCGGGTGGCTATCACCTCACCCGCAACATGACCGTCACCGCCGGCATCCGCAACCTGTTCGACCGCAAATACTGGAGCTGGACCGACATCCGCGGCCTGTCGCTGGCCGACAGCGCGGTCAACAAGGATGCCTATACCGAGCCGGGGCGCAGCTTCAACGTCAGCCTGAAGATCGCCTACTGAGTCGCCGGACCTGTCCATCTCTCATTCATCCTGAAGGAATTCCATGAGCAAGCACATCATCGCCCGCCCCGCGTTGCGCCGTACCACCCTGGCCGTGTTGCTGGCCACGACCTTGGCCGCTGCCGGCTGCGCGACTCAGCCATCCTTGTCCGAACGCTGGGCTGAGTTGCAGCGTTCGCAGCCAAAACTTCATACCCGAGATGCTGCACGTGAACTCGGTGTCAAAGAATCGGCCTTGCTGGCCACCCAGGTCGGCCGCAATGCCATGCGCCTCAAGGGGGACCCGGCCGATATCGAGGCCCTGTTCGAGCGTCTGCCGGAGCTGGGCCGCATCAAGGCCATCACGCGCAATGAAGATGCCGTGCTGGAGCGCAGCGGCGAAGTCACGCCCGTCAAACGGGATGAGCAGGGCAGGGTGATTCCCGGTACCGGCTTCGCGGGCGGCCCCATTGATCTGCGTTTTGCCACGGCCAAATGGGGCAGCGCCTTTGCGGTGGTGCAAGCGGGCCGGGATGGCAAGACCAGCCGCAGCCTGCAGTTCTTCGACCGCCAGGGCGATGCCGTGCACAAGGTCTATCTCGACAACGAACAGCACGTGGCTCAATTCGATCGCCTGGTGGCGGACTTCAGGCTGCCCAATCAACAGGCCGCCTTGAACATCGAACCTGCTCCGGTGACGGCGACCCTGCAGCAGACCACGCCACCCAGCGCCGAGGCGATTCGCGAACTGCGCCAGTCCTGGCATGAGTTGACCGACGTGCACCAATTCCCGCGCCTGCTGCGCGAGCTGAAGCTGACCCGCGAACAGGCACTGCAGCTCATTGGTCCCGACTCCGCCTGGCGCATCGCGCCGCAGGCGGCCCAGGCGCTGCTGGAAAACGCCAGGGAACGCCAGCAGCCCATCATGGTGTTCGTCAGCAATGGCGGCATGACACAAATCTACAGCGGCCTGATCGGCAAGACTGCCGTGGCAGGGGACTGGTACAACGTCCTCGATCCGGATTTCAACCTGCATCTGCGCGCCAAGGCGGTGGATCACGGCTGGGTGGTGCGCCGTCCGACCGATCACGGCATGATCACCTCGGTGGAGTTCTATGATGCCCAGGGCAAGCAGATCGTCAACTTCTTCTCCCGCCGCGACCGCGGCCAGCCCGAGACGATGCAGTGGCGCAACATGGTCGAGGCGCTGCCACGCGGCTGATCTTGCCACGCGGGCAATGGAAGAGCCGCACACAACTCTTGCATAACGGAAAACATTGCCATTTCGCCACCCGTAAACCGTGGCGAAATGGCCATAAACCGCGCCAAATCGGCACCGGAGCCCGCTTCGGGTTGACCCGCTGGACATTCCGGCGTACACTCGCGAGTTCTCGAATTTAGGCTCTCCCGGGCTTATGCGTTCTTTGGTCTGAAACATCGCTTCTGCGACGCTACCTTCCCTTCCGGTCTTAAATCCGAATTGCGCATTGTCTTGCGCACAAGAGTTTCCTGTGTGGTTCCGGGCAACCGATTCCGGAACCTGTTTTCAATGTTGTACTTTGTTGGATTAAAACGATGCCAACCATCAATCAACTGATTAGCAAACCACGTGTCCGCGCGATCGTGAAGAGCAAGTCGCCGGCGCTGGAAAACAGCCCGCAAAAGCGCGGTGTCTGCACCCGCGTGTACACCACCACCCCGAAGAAGCCGAACTCGGCGCTGCGTAAGGTGGCCAAGGTGCGTCTGACCAACGGTTTCGAAGTCATTTCGTACATCGGCGGTGAAGGCCACAACCTGCAAGAACACAGCGTCGTGCTGATCCGCGGCGGCCGTGTGAAGGACTTGCCGGGTGTGCGTTACCACATGGTTCGCGGTGCACTGGATACCCAGGGCGTCAAGGATCGTAAGCAAGCTCGCTCGAAGTACGGTGCCAAGCGCGCCAAGGCAGCGAAGAAGTAATAATTGGTGTTTATCATGACGCTTTTGCGCGTCGTGTGAACAGACTCAGAGTCGGTCCAGGTTGGGCCGAGTAAGTGGAAGCCATGATGGCTCTCCGCGAGTGCAGGCGAAGTTGAAGCAGGGTTCGCCCACTCAACTGAAGATTGAAAGGAATCGAAATGCCACGTCGTCGTGAAGTCCCCAAGCGGGAAATTCTGCCGGATCCGAAGTTCGGCAACGTTGAAGTCGCCAAGTTTGTGAACGTGCTGATGCTGTCGGGCAAGAAGTCCGTCGCTGAAAACATCATCTACGGTGCCTTCGACTACATCCAGACCAAGTCGGGCAAGGACCCGCTGGAAGTGTTCTCTGCAGCCCTGAACAACTGCAAGCCGATGGTGGAAGTGAAGTCCCGCCGCGTCGGTGGCGCCAACTACCAGGTGCCCGTTGAAGTGCGTCCGGTGCGCCGTATGGCCCTGTCGATGCGCTGGCTGCGTGAAGCCGCCAACAAGCGCAGCGAAAAGTCGATGCCGCAGCGCCTGGGTGGTGAACTGATGGAAGCCGCCGAAGGCCGTGGTGGCGCCATGAAGCGTCGTGATGAAGTGCACCGTATGGCAGAAGCGAACAAGGCGTTCTCGCACTTCCGCTTCTAATCAAGACTGGGCTGGGACGTACCCTATCCGGGTGTTTCCTGGCCTGCATCTAAATTGGTTCGAGCCGAGCGTTTATTTGAAAAAAATGACGCTCGGTTTCGTGCATTAAAGACTTAGGAATAAATCATGGCTCGCAAGACCCCCATTGAGCGCTACCGCAACATCGGTATCTCCGCGCACATCGATGCTGGCAAGACCACCACGACCGAGCGCGTGCTGTTCTACACCGGTGTGAACCACAAGATCGGTGAAGTGCACGACGGCGCCGCCACCATGGACTGGATGGAACAGGAACAAGAGCGCGGCATCACCATCACGTCCGCTGCGACCACCTGTTACTGGAAGGGCATGGCGAACAACTTCCCGGCCCACCACATCAACATCATCGATACCCCGGGTCACGTTGACTTCACCATTGAAGTGGAACGTTCGATGCGCGTGCTCGACGGCGCCTGCATGGTCTACTGTGCAGTGGGCGGCGTGCAGCCTCAGTCGGAAACCGTGTGGCGTCAGGCCAACAAGTACAAGGTCCCGCGTCTGGCCTTCGTCAACAAGATGGACCGTACCGGTGCCAACTTCTTCAAGGTCTACGAGCAGATGCGCGCTCGCCTGAAGGCCAACCCGATCCCGATGCAAGTGCCTATCGGCGCCGAAGAAAACTTCGAAGGCGTGATCGACCTGGTCAAGATGCGCGCGATCTACTGGGACGACGCTTCCCAGGGCATGAAGTTTGACTACCGCGACATTCCGGAAGGCCTGAAGGCTGAAGCCCAGAAGTGGCGCGAAAACCTGGTCGAAACCGCTGCTGAAGCATCGGAAGACCTGATGAACAAGTACCTGGAAGAAGGCGACCTGACCGAAGCCGAAATCAAGGGCGCGATCCGTCAACGCACCATCTCCGGCGAAATCGTCCCGATGATGTGCGGCACCGCCTTCAAGAACAAGGGCGTGCAAGCCATGCTGGACGGCGTGGTTGAATACCTGCCTTCGCCGGTGGACATCCCCCCGGTTCCGGGCCTGAACGAAGACGACGAGCCGGTCGTGCGCGAAGCCAAGGACGACGAGAAGTTCTCCGCCCTGGCCTTCAAGATCGCCACCGACCCGTTCGTTGGCCAGCTGTGCTTCATCCGTTGCTACTCCGGTACCCTGAACTCGGGCGACACCGTGCTGAACTCGGTGAAGTCGAAGAAGGAACGTATCGGCCGTATCGTTCAGATGCACGCCAACCAGCGTGAAGAAATCAAGGAAATGATGGCCGGTGACATCGCCGCCGTCGTGGGCCTGAAGGACACCACCACCGGTGACACCCTGTGCGACGACAAGGCAATGGTTGTGCTGGAGCGCATGGTCTTCCCCGAGCCGGTGATCTCGCAGGCTGTGGAACCCAAGACCAAGGCCGACCAGGAAAAGATGGGCCTGGCCCTGAACCGCCTGGCAGCTGAAGATCCGTCGTTCCGCGTGCGTACCGACGAAGAATCGGGCCAGACCATCATCGCCGGTATGGGCGAGCTGCACCTGGACATCATCGTTGACCGCATGAAGCGCGAATTCAACGTGGAAGCCACCGTCGGCAAGCCGCAAGTGGCTTACCGCGAAACCATCCGCAAGACCTGCGAAGAGTCCGAAGGCAAGTTCGTCAAGCAGTCGGGTGGCCGTGGTCAGTACGGTCACGTCGTCCTGAAGATCGAGCCGCAAGAAGCCGGCAAGGGCTTCGAGTTCGTCGACGCGATCAAGGGCGGTACCGTTCCTCGCGAATTCATCCCGGCCGTTGAAAAGGGCGTGCGTGAAACCCTGAACACCGGCGTGCTGGCTGGTTACCCTGTCGTTGACGTCAAGGTCACCCTGTTCTTCGGTTCGTACCACGATGTGGACTCGAACGAAAACGCCTTCCGCATGGCCGGTTCGATGGCCTTCAAGGATGGTTGCCGCCGCGCCAGCCCCGTCATCCTGGAACCGATGATGGCTGTCGAAGTGGAAACCCCGGAAGATTACGCCGGTACCGTGATGGGCGATCTGTCCTCCCGCCGTGGCATGGTCCAGGGCATGGATGAAATCGCCGGCGGTGGTGGCAAGATCATCAAGGCTGAAGTGCCCCTGTCGGAAATGTTTGGTTACTCGACCACGCTGCGTTCGGCTACTCAAGGCCGTGCAACCTACTCGATGGAATTCAAGCACTACTCCGAAGCGCCCAAGAACGTGATCGACGCAATCGTCACTTCCAAGGCCAAGTAAGTTGCAGGAATGGCGATCTCTTCCGAGTGGAGGGGATCGCTGGCTGGATCACCAGCCTTACATTGAATATTGAACATCGAACATATCGTTCTTTTGAAGGAAATTTAAAATGGCAAAAGGCAAGTTTGAACGG
>NZ_DBIC01000059.1:0-4481 GCF_002296545.1 Herbaspirillum sp. UBA812
TCCGGCGCGTACTCGAACCAGGTCAGGAAATCGAAAGGCTGGCCCAGTTCGCGCGCATGGTAGAGACGGCGCGCAATCGGTGGCAGGTACTCCAGCCCGATGGCGATGTGGTGCGACTGCTCCTCCAGGATCGCGCGGCGCTCATCCTGCGCCAGCGCCCACCAGGCCGGGTTCTTGCGAATCGGGATGAGGGCTGCGCGGCGCGCCTCGGGCCGCCCCAGACCCTGTTGCACCGCGCCCAGCGTATCGAGTTCGTGCCGCGTGGCATAACGCGCATGACCGGTGGCACCGTCCAGGCGCCACTGCACGCCGGGCGTAGCGGTGGACTGCGCCTCGCCGGGACCGGCGACAGCAAGCCTTCCCGCCATTGCCAGCGATTCGCCGACCACGGCGTCGACGCGCAAGATGCGCCAGCCTCCACTGAGACCTGCGACGAATGCGGTATGGATCACGCTCATGCTCAATCTCTCCAGGACTTACCAGCGCAACAGGCGCGGACCCAGCAGCAAGCCAAGTACTGCCGGAATGAGGATCCCGAGGAAATACCAGATTCCCCAGAACGGCACGCCCATCTCCGGGCAATGCAGGCAATACACCATGGTCGCCGTGGCACCGGCCAGCAGGCCAGCCACCGCACCACTCAGGCGCAGCCGGGTCGGGGCCATGCCGCGCACGGCCCAGAAGATGCCGATGAAGAGTGGAATCGACAGCAGCGCGATGTTGAACGGGCAGCTGCGCCAGCTGATCCCCATCAACAGCGGCAGCCGCTGGGCTACCGGTGCACTGAGCAACACGGCTGCGCCACCGAGCCACACTGCCATGGCAGGCAGGGCGATGCCTGCCCAATTGGCACCCACGCGCAATCCCGGACGCACCAGGCGTCGCAGCACCAGCATGGCCCCCACGGCCAATGTGGTGGGAAAGGCCAGCTTGATCCAGAACAGCGGCACGCCCAGCATCACCGCCAGATCGGGACGCAGCCCGTAGATCTTCAGCATCAGCAACAGCGAACCCAAGCCGCCCAGCACCAGGGCCTGGGCCATCTGCTTGACCGGCAAACGCCGGTCCACCGGTGCCACGCCGCTGGCCATCATCGAAATAAGGTCTTCAGTCTTCATGCTTGCAGTTTCTCCCGGATCTTCAGGGCCAGGGCCTTGAGGCCACGATGGATGCCGACTTTCACGGCCGATTCCGACATCCCGGTCAGTTGTGCCGTCTCGGCCACCGACAGGCCTTCCAGCTTGACGTGAACGATCGGCAAACGCTGCTTGTCGGGCAATTCCTCCAGCAGCGCACCGACATCGCGCCGCGCCTGGGCCGGTTCATCATCACAGGTGGTGAGCAGGTCGTGCTCTTCGTCCAGCGGGTCGTTGAAGGCTTCGCGGCGCGAACGGGCGCGCAGGAAGTCCATCAGCTTGTAGCGCGCGATGGCATGCACCCAGGCCGTCAGCGGCTGATCGGGGCGATAGGTATGGCGGGCGTTGTGGATGGCCAGCAGGGTTTCCTGCACCACATCCTCGACGTCATCCTGCAGATGCACCAGGCGCTTGCGCAGGAAGGCGCGCAGGCGGCCGCTCAATTCGGCCAGAAACTGGCGATAGGCCACGGCGTCGCCGTCGAGACCGGCCAGCAGCAGCATGCGCAGGCGCTCCTCGGCGGGATGCGAGGGCTTGCCGGGACGGCCTGCCACCTCATCCGGCAAGGCCGGTCCGCCAGTCGCCAACAGGAAAGGACTTTCAGTCATGGGCACGCCACCAGATCACCAACGAAGCAGCCATGGGCCGCACAAGGCGCCGGCCCCCGTCGGCAGCGCCACCCCCAGTACATACCAGACACCCCAGAACGGCGGCGCCATCTCCACGCAATAAAGCGAATAGACTAGCACGCCCTGTGCGCCGGCCACCAATCCAGCCACCGCACCCGCCGCACGCAATTGCGTGGGCGCCATCCCGCGCAGGAACCACAGCATGCTCGCCAGCGTGGGCAAGGACAGCAAGGCCACATTGGCCGAACACACTTCCCAGCTGCTGCCCAGCAGCAGGTCCAGACGCTGCGAAGGCGGTGCCAGGGCCAGCCAGCTGCCACCGGCCAGCCACAGCAAGGCCGGTGGCAGCAGCAGTCCTGCCGCCGGAGCCAGCCCCATGCGCATGCCCGGCAGCGCCAGGCGCGAGGCAGCCAGTTGTCCGGCCAGCAGGGCCGCCAGCGGGAACGAGACCTTCATCCAGAAGAGCGGCTGCTGCAACAGTTCACGCAGGTCGCTGCGCACCCCATAGAGAATGGCCAGCAGCAGGGCCGCACCCATCAGGCCCAAGGCCAGCGCCACCGCCATGCGCGCGGCCACGTTGCGCACCAGGCTGCGCTGGACGGGGCCGGGGGACTCGCCCGTTCCGGTTGCCAGCATGTTGACCAGTTCCATCGTTTTCATTCACATCCCCTTTGGGCCCGTGCGGGCGGACTGCGCAATGGCGCGCTCTCTTTTGTATTCGTTCACAACAGCGCTGCGGTTACAGCAGGCGCGAAAAATATTTCTTCAAAAAATCTTCATCGCGCTGTAACCGGCCAGCCATTCCCTGCGAATTAACAAGCAGATCGGACGCAAAGCAGCAGCAAGCGAAACGCCGGTCAGTGTCATCTTCCACTTCATCCATTTTCAGGAGCACACCATGAACCACTTCGTCGCCACCGCCGCACTGACCCTCGCCACCCTCGCCTCCGGCGTCGCCATGGCCCAAGACAAGCAACCGATGAACAAGACCGCCGTCGAGAAGTGCTACGGCGTCTCCATGGCCGGCCAGAACGACTGCAAGGCCGGTGAAGGCACCACCTGCGCCGGCACCGCCAAGATGGATTACCAGGGCAATGCCTGGAAGAACGTCCCGGCCGGCACCTGCACCTCGATCAAGACTCCGCGCGGCATGGGCTCGCTCAAGCCGGTCTGATCGTTCCGGAGCCATCGGCCATGACAACGTCACCCCTCACCGCCGGCCTGGGTCTCAAACCCCAGCATTTCGATGCAGCGCTGGCCTGCAAGGCAGCGGGACTGTGGTTCGAAGTCCATCCGGAAAACTACCTGATGGACGGCGGCCCCCGCCTGGCCTGGCTGCAGGCGATCCGGGAGCATCATCCGGTGGCCCTGCACGGGGTGTCGATGTCACTGGCCGGGCCCGACGCGCCCGATCCCCTGCATCTGCGCAAACTGGCACAACTGGTGTCGCGCATCGAACCGGTGCTGGTGTCCGAACACCTCGCCTGGTCGCGCATCGGCGGTCACTACCTGCCCGACCTGCTGCCGGTGCCGCGTACCAACGACACACTGGCACGCCTGGCTGACAACATCAGCCGCACCCAGGATGTTCTGCAGCGCCGGATCGCGCTGGAGAACCCGTCGCATTACCTGCACATGGAACAGCACAGCTGGAGCGAGCCGGACTTCCTGCGTGAACTGGTGCGCCGGACTGGCTGTGGCTTGCTGGTCGACGTCAACAATGTGCACGTGAGCGCCTGCAATCTCGGCACCGACGCGCACCACTACCTGGACCAGTTGCCGTTCGATGACATTCTCGAAATCCATCTGGCCGGCCACAGTGCCGATGCCAGCCTGCCCGGCCTGCTGGTCGATTCCCATGACGCGCCGGTTGCGGCAGCGGTCTGGGAGCTCTACGCGCATCTGCTGGCACGCACCGGGGAGCGTCCTACCCTGATCGAACGGGATGGCAACGTGCCCGCGTTCGACGTGCTGCTGGCCGAGCGCGACATGGCCGGCACCTTGCTGCATCCGGCAGCGGCCACGCACGAGGAGCAAGCCGCATGAATGCCCCCGACCATCGCTACTACGCCAGCTTCCTGCAGGCCCTGCTGAACGGGCAGAGCGACGACCCAGGCGTTGCCGCGCTGCTGGCGCAACCGGCCTTCGCGATCTATCGCAATACCGTCTTCAAGGGCTGCGTCGACGCACTGCTGGCCAACTATCCGGCGGTGCACCGACTGGTCGGCAGCCCCTGGATGGAATCTGCAGCGCAAGCCTTTGCGCGCGAGCACTTGCCACAAGAAGCCAGCCTCATCTGCTATGGGGCGGGCTTTGCCGATTTCCTTGCCACGCTGGAAGCAGCACGGGAATTGCCCTACCTGCCGGGCGTCGCCACCCTGGACCGCTGCTGGACCGAAGCGCACCTGGCCGCCGACGACCCGCTGCTGGACGTGTCGGCCCTGCACACGGCGCTGGCCGCCGGCCAGGACATCAGGCTGGTGCCGCATGCCGCCAGCCGCTGGCATCACGATCCGCAGCATCCGGTCTACGCCATCTGGAGCATCAACCGCAGCGATGCTGACGACACCGAAATCGCCCCCGAATGGCAGGGCGAAGGAGCCCTGCTCACGCGGCCGCACGGCCAGGTGCAATGGCAGCCGCTGAGTGCGGGCGCAGCACGCTTTCTCGATGCCTGCCGCGATGGCTGCGGCATCGCCAGCGCTGCCGGCCAGGC
>NZ_DBIC01000059.1:4793-6493 GCF_002296545.1 Herbaspirillum sp. UBA812
CTGGCCCGGGAGCCCGGCCTGGAAATCGGCACCATGCTGGGCCAGTTGATCCAGGCCGATGCCTTTACCTCGTTTCACTGAACGGAGACTTCCATGAACCAGCCCGCCACCCTGCCTGCCGACGTGCAGCCCTCTCCCTCGCTGTGGTCGCGCGCCGCCGACCTGGCCACGCGGGTGATCAGCGACAACGTGCTGACGCTGGTCGCCCGCGTGGCGATCGCAGCGATCTTCTTCCTCTCGGGCCGTACCAAGGTCAGCGGTTTCCTTGACATCAAGGACAGCACCTATGTCCTGTTCCAGGAGGAATACCACCTGCCGCTGGTACCGCCCGACCTGGCCGCACACCTGGCGACCTATGCGGAACACTTCTTCCCGCTGCTGCTGATCCTCGGCCTCTGCACCCGGGGCGCGGCCCTGGCCTTGCTGGGCATGACCACCGTCATCGAGATCTTCGTCTATCCCGATGCCTGGCCCACGCACCTGTCCTGGGCTGGCTTGCTGCTGCTCCTGGTCGCGCGCGGCGGTGGGGCCTGGTCGCTGGACCGGCGCCTGGGACTGCGTTGATCACGGGGAGAAAAGCATCATGTTGAACAGAATGAAGCTGCGTACCGGCCTGATGCTGGTACTGGGACTATTGACGCTGGCGCTGTGGCTGGCTGCCGGCATGGCCTGGCAGGGTGCGCGCTCGGCCAGCCGCGCCACCGTCGCGCTGATCGAACTCTCGGACCGCCACATCCAGCCGCTGCATGACACCGAGCGCCTGTTCCTGAACACCCTGATCAACATGGACAATGCCTACATCAACCTGGTCAAGGGCGATGAAATCAAGTCCAACGACTACAGCCGGCGCGCCTCGGCAGCTCTGCAGGACGCACGCAAGGCCTTCGACGGCTATCGTCAGGGATTGACGCCATCGGCACTGGCGGAACCGGAAGCGCTGCGCGTTTCGGCCGCCTACGACAGCTACATCAAGGTATTGAACATGCGCGAGGTCGCCCTCTATGACGTATCGCTGGAGGACTACGCCGCCGCCACCGTCAGCGCCGAAGCCGCCGACCGCGAATTCGCCGCCACGCTGCGCGCCGTGATCCAGCATGCGGAACAGGTCAAGGATGGCCTGCGCCTGGCCTCCGAACGCCGCTCGGACCAGGCCACACTGCTGGCCGTGGCCATGCTGGCGGCCTCGGTCCTGCTCATCGCCATCTGCTGGCTGCTGTTTGATCGCCTGCTCTTGCAGCCGCTCAAACGCGCAGCCGACCATTTCGACCGGATCGCCGATGGCGACCTGAGCCAGGCGGTGCAAGGCATCTCCGGCAATGAAATCGGCGTCCTGCTGGCGGCTCTGCAGCGCATGCAGCATGGCGTGGCCCTTACCGTGGGCGACATTCGCGAAGCGACCCGGGACCTGCATCACGGGGCCGCCGACATCGCCCAGGGCAACGGCGAACTGGCACAACGCACACAAGCCCAGGCCAGTACGCTGGAGACCACCGCCGCGACACTGGAACGGCTCTCCGGTGCCGTGCGCAACAATGCACAAAATGCCGAGCGCACCAACGCGCTGGCCGCCGCTGCCGCCAGCGATGCCGAGCGCGGCGGCCAGGTCATGAGCGGCATCGCCGGGGCGATGGCCCAGGTTACCGCCGGGGCGGGACGCATTTCCGACATCGTCAGCCTGATCGACGGCATCGCCTTCCAGA
>NZ_DBIC01000059.1:6809-8060 GCF_002296545.1 Herbaspirillum sp. UBA812
CGCCTTCCAGACCAACATCCTGGCATTGAACGCCTCGGTCGAAGCCGCCCGTGCCGGCAGTCAGGGCCGGGGTTTCGCGGTCGTGGCATCGGAAGTGCGCTCGCTGGCACTGCGCAGCGCCGAGGCCGCTCGCGAAGTCAAGGACCTGATCGCCGCCTCGATCGGTTCAGTCGACCAGGCTGCGCAACAGGTCAAGGAGGCCGACCAGGCCATCGTGCAGATCGTGCAGTCCTTCGGCAACGTCATGACCACCGTCAACGAGATTGCGATGGCAACGCGTGAGCAGGCCGAGGGGATTTCCCAGGTCAGCCTCAGCCTGGCCGAGATGGATCGCGCGACCCAGCAGAATGCTGCCCTGGTCGAACAGACCGCTGCCGCCGCCGATGCCCTGACCGAACGGGCGGCCACACTCACGGCGTCGGTGGCGGTGTTCACGCTGACCGCACCGCAAGCCATGGCGCTGGCCGGCACGGGCGGTAGCCCCGCCTTGCCACATCATCCGCTGGCCGCGTTGAGTCAATGAATTCACCTCGCATGACCGATACCAAGAGAAGGAGCGAACCCATGCCGTCTACCGGGGTCCTGGAAGAGCTGATTGAAGAAAGCTTCACTTCGGCCTTCAACCACCATGCTGCGGGCCGCCTGCAAGCTGCCGAGGAGGACTATCGCCTGGTCCTCGCCATGGAGGAGCAATACGCCCCGGCCCAGCACTACCTGGGCGTACTGCTGCACCAGTGCGGACGGCACGAAGAAGGCCTGGCGCTGATGCACGAAGCCGCGCGCACTACACCGCCCGATGCCGACTGGTGCAATGATCTTGGCAACGTCCTGTTCGCCTGCGGGCGCTTCGACCAGTCGGAGCTGGCCTACGGACAAGCCCTGACCTTGCGCTCCGACGATGCCCAGCTGTGGACCAACCTGGCCGCCGCGCGGCGCGCGCAGCACCAGCCGCAGGCCGCCATCGCCGCCTGCGAGCAGGCCCTGTTGCGAGATCCGCATTGCCTCCCTGCCCTGTACCAGCTGGCTGACCTCTACGCTGCGCTGGGCGACCGCATGCAGAGTTCGCGTTACCAGTGCCTGGCCTTCGTGCTGCCGCCGCATGAGGGCAAGTCACGCGAGCTGCTGGCCATTTCCTTTTACTTCCTGGGACGGGTGGAAGAAGCGGCGGAAGTCTGCCGCCAATGGCTGCAGGAAGAGCCGGGCCACCCCATCGCCAGCCACATGCATGCGGCGTACGCGGGTCAGCCCAGC
>NZ_DBIC01000293.1:0-6782 GCF_002296545.1 Herbaspirillum sp. UBA812
CGTGGTCTTCCACGCGCTGGACGCCAAGAACATCGGCGCCATCGCCAAGATCCAGCTGCGCATCCTGGAGCAGCGCCTGGCCAAGCTGGAGATCGGATTGCAGATCAGCGAGGCTGGTTTGCAGAAGATCGCCGAGGCCGGCTTCGATCCGGTCTACGGGGCGCGTCCGCTCAAGCGTGCCATCCAGCAGGAGATCGAAAACCCGCTGTCCAAGCAGATCCTGGCGGGCAAGTTCGGTCCCAAGGACGTGGTCCACGTGGAGGTGCAGAACGGCCAGCTGGCCTTCAGCAAGGGCTGAGACCCCTGGTCTGCCTGGTCTTGCGGCCGGGCAGACCAGCTCCCTCATGAAAGTGAAGGTCCTGGTATTCAGGGCTGACAAGCGGCGGGACATGTGTTCATGTCCCGCCGTTTTTTCATGAATTTGCGCCAGCAAAAGCGCAAGCAGGGCGGCCTGGCTTGCACAGGTGTCCGTAAAAGTTGTAATACATTTACAATAATTGGCGAAATGGCACTTCTCCGCGCCCAGTGCGGCTCTTGGCGAGGTTGACGGGCGTGCTTTATTACGCCGCATCGCAAAAAAACCCTCCCCAAGCGAGGGGGAATGTGATATTTACTTCACTACAAGGGGGACGCGCCTGAACAGACAAGACCGGTGCGCCATCGATAAAGGAGCAAGCCAGCGCGGCAACGGCCGGGCGGGTTTGCGATACCTGGCAGCAAGGAATTCATGGTCATATCCGTCATTTGGGGTCACGTCAGCAGCAGGGGCGTATGGGGGCGATTCTGAAGCAATCGTCCTTGCAGCGGCTGTTCATCTTGCCGTTCATCTTTTTGATGGTCTGCCTGATGCTGACCATCGGCTGGTTCCTGTACCGGGCGGGCGACGATGCCACCGAGGTGCTGGCGCGCAATGCCCTGACCGAAGTGATGGGCCGCGTCAGCCAGGCCATCACGCGCCAGACAATGGGGGCCCGCGAAACCCTCAACGTCATCGCGCCGCCGCCGGTGCCGCCGGCCGAGGCCGGGCAAGCACCGGCTGCGCTGCCTTTCCCCAAAAGCCGCAAGGAGCTGGAAGACCGCCTGTGGCTGGCCAATTCGCTCTTCGATGAGCCCAGCTACGTCTATTTCGGCGGTGCCGACGGCAGTTTCCTGGGAATCAAGCAGGAGCAGCCGCAGGTCTTCATGTACAGCGTACGCGAGCCGGGACAGAAGAATTTCGTCTACTACCTGCGCGGTCCCGGGACCGAGATGAAACTGACCGCCGTACAGGATTACGAACCGCGCAAGCGGCCCTGGTACCTGCAGGCCGTGCAGCAGGGCCGGGAGACCTGGTCACCGGTCTATGTCGACTACCGCAACAAGGCCATCGTCGGCATCAACCTGTCCAAGCCGATCTTCGCCGAGGATGGCAGCCTGCTCGGTGTGGCCAACAGCAGCATCGGATTGCAGCAACTGACCGATCTGCTGCGCCAGGTGCCTCTGAGCGCCCAGGGCGTGGCCTTCGTCACGGAGATGAAGGGGGACATGGTCGCCACCTCCCTCGATGAACCCATCTACCAGGCCGGCGAGAACGGTGGCGAACCGCTGCGGCTCAATGCCGGACAGAGCAAGTCGCCGCTGGTGCGGCAGGCTTTCGCGGAAGTGCAGCGCTATCTGGGCACGCACCCGCCCGAGCCGGACAAGCTGATCCTGCTGGGATCGCGCAGCGAAGGCAGCAAGATCGAGGTGGCCTTTCGCCTCTACCGTGATCCCGCCGGACTGGCCTGGCTGTCCATCAGCGCGGCACCGCGCTCGGACTTCCTGGGGTCGGTCACCAGCGGCGTCTACCAGACGCTGACGCTGGGCCTGATCGCGGTCTGCCTGACCTTCGTGATCGGTTTCCTGCTGCTGCGCTGGGTGCTGCGCGATATCCGCAAGCTGACCCTGGCCGCCAAGAGTATCGGCAACGGCAGCCCGTTCCCGGCCCTCAACATCGACCGCAATGACGAAATCGGCCAGCTCGCGCAAAGCTTCGTGGAGATGGAGCGCAACCTGCGCACCGACCGGCTTACCAATGTCCTCAATCGCGATTCGCTGATCGCGCAGATCGATTTCCGCCGACGCAACAGTTCGCAGGCCGTGCCGCTGCACTTTGCCTTGCTCTTCATCGATCTCGACCGGTTCAAGGCAGTCAATGATGAATACGGCCATGACGAGGGCGACAAGGTCCTCATTGCCATCGCCGAGCGCCTGCAGCACAGCCTGCGCCATGATGATTCGGTGGCGCGTTTCGGCGGCGACGAATTCGTGGTCTACCTGCATGGCGTGACCGAGATGGACGTGGCCCGCAGCATCGCCGACAAGATCCGGCACGCCGTCAACAAGCCCATCGCAGGGCGGGATGGCCAGTACTATACGGTCGATGCATCGGTCGGCGTGTCGCTCTATCCGGACGACGGGCTGGATGTCGAAACCTTGCTGCGGGTGGCCGATTCACGTATGTTCGACCAGAAGCGCCTGCATCGCATCTTGTCAGTGTGATTTGTGATTTGCCTTCAGGTGCGCCCAGACCCACCATCGAACGCCCGGAGAACCCCATGACTCTTGCCAGCTTTGCCACCTGTGACCTGTGTGACGCCAACGAAGACAAGCTGAGCGCCGGCACGCTGCACGTCCTGCCGCCCATCTTTGCCTCCTTCGGCCGCAAGCAGGTCTTCGCCGGTCCGGCGCGTACGCTCAAGGTCTTCGAGGACAACGTGCTGGTGCGCAAGGCCCTGGAAACCCCGGGCAACGGCGACGTACTGGTGGTCGACGGCGGCGGCAGCCTGCGTTGCGCCCTGGTCGGCGGCAACCTGGCACAGCTGGCGCAGGACAATGGCTGGGCCGGCATCCTGGTCAATGGCTGTGTGCGCGATGCGGCTGAACTCAATGCCTGCGAGGTCGGCATCCGGGCGCTCGCTACCCATCCGCAGCGCAGCTTCCGCAAGGGGGCAGGGGATGCCGACATCAAGGTCGGCATTGCCGGCGTGGCGGTGCATCCGGGCGACTGGATCTATGCCGATGTGGACGGGGTGCTGGTGTCGCGTACCCGGCTTTGAGCGTTTTCCTTCACCTTCTGTTGCAAGCTTTCAAGCCCGCCGCGTGCGGGCTTTTGTTTGAGCCCGCCAAGCCGCTCAGTCCGGGGTTTTGCGGAGTACCCGGTCGATGGCCTCGGTCTGGCTGACAATTTCCTTCAAATCCTGATTCAGCAGGCTGGTCCGGCGGCGCAGGTTGTCCCAGCCGGACCAGGCGCTGGCTTCGGCCGGTACCGGTTCCGGCGTGACCGGGCCGATCAGTTCGATCTTGCCGGACAGGGCCTTGTCCTCGGCGGCTTCGGGCGACACCACTACCGCACCGCCACGCTTTCTCGGCTTGGGGGCCAGCAGGCGCTGGGCTTCGGCCAGGTGCTGGCTGGCTTCCAGATAGGTCTCCTCGATCAGCCGGGCCACTGCACTTTGTGGCATGTTTTCCTGATGCCGCCGCAGCATCAGGCGCAGGGCAGCAATGTGGGCCGCCACCAGGTAGTTCTGCACGATGAAACGGTTCAGTTCACGCACCGCGCGCTGCTTGGTGGCCGGTTCATCCATCATCCGTACCAGCGCCGAGATGAGCGCGGCCAGGCTGTCCATGAAGCCCTTGCGGCAGACCCGGTAGAAGAAATCATCCTTGACCTTGCCCTCCAGCAGGTCGCGGCTGGCCGTCAGATAGCGCTGGCTGGACTTGAGCACGTTGCGCAGCAGCTTGGGCAGGTCGCGGTACTCCCAGGCTGGCAGCACGTAGCTGAAGACGGTGGCGATGACCACGCCGATGAGGGTATCGATGAGCCGCTCGCCGATCACGCCCTGGTGACCGGCCGGGACCAGCAGGTTGAGCAGCATCAGGATCTGCACCGAAGCCGCAATGGCCGTGTAGCGGTACTTGATGTAGGTGAAGGCAGGGGCCGCCACGCTGGCGGCGAACAGCACCGCCAACTGGCCCAGCGGATTGTGCACGAAGCGCAGGATCAGCATGGTGATCAGGCAGCCGATCACGGTGCCGATCAGGCGGTCCGCCATGCGCTGCTTGGTGGCGCTGAAATTGGGTTTGAGGATGATGACGATGGTCAGCACGATCCAATAACCGTGCGCCATGTAGGGCAGCAGCCCGGCAATCCAGAGGCCCGTGGTGACGGCCAGCGCCACCCGGATGGCGAAGCGGAAGATCGGCGACTGCCAGCGCAGGTTCACCAGCAGCATGTTGAACTTGAATTTCTGCTGGGTCAGGAAGGGCGTCATGTCCGAACCCGGCAAGATGGGCAGCGGATCGACCGGGTTCTGCGTGGCCTGGTGCACCTGGCCGATGAATTCGATGATGTCGCGGATCTTGTTGTAGGTCACGCGCAGCAGCGTGAGCGCTTCCTGCGAGGCCTGGCGCGGACCGGGCTGGGCCAGTTCCTGCATCTCGAACTGCACCGCGCGCAGCTCGGCCTTGTAGTTCACACTGGGTTCGGAGGCCTTCTTGCGGGTAATCGCATAGGCGATCGATTCGATGTCCTGCGCCGCCTTGGTGGCCAGGTCGCGCAGGAAGATCATCACGTCGGACTCGCCGAAGTGCTGGCGCAGGAGGGCATAGTCGGCGTGGGTGGAGAGCACCTGTTCATACAGTTCCAGCATCGACAGGTGCACCTGCACCAGCAGGCCATCCTGCTTGGTATGCAGGTCGCGCAGGATCAGGTCGCGCGAGGCCTGCTGCTTGTCGGCCACCACGATCTGCTGGCGCACCAGCTGGTTGAACTGGCTGGCCAGGTCATGCTTGACGTCATAGAAGTCGGCCTTGATGCGCAGGTAGCGTGCCAGCTCGAACAGCGCCTCGGCCAGCACCTGCTGCTTGATGCGGCGGCGCAGGAACCACGATACCACCATCGAATAAGCCAGATAGCCCAGCCCGCCGCCCAGGAACAGGCCCGCATGCAGGAAGGCGTCGGCAATGGGGACCTGGTTCTCCATCGACAGCGTCATCACCATGAGCGCGGCGAACTGCAGCGGCATGGTCTTCTTGCCGTAGACCACCATCATGCTGGCGAAGAAGCTCACCACTACCATCATCGCGCTGACCAGCCACGGCACCGGCGCACAGAGGCTGATGACCAGCATCACCACCGTACAGAGCAGCACCCCGGCCAGCATCTCGTTGAACTTGTGGCGCAGCGGGCTGGGCAGGTCCATCAGGCTGGTACAGAGGGCACCCAGGAAGACCGTCATCGTGGTCGGCATGTCGGCGACGTTGAACACCAGCAGGGTCAGGCCGACCACCCCGATCGCGATCCGCACACCTGTATAGAAATAATGACTGAAGAGGAAGGTGCGAATGTCCAGGGCGTAATGCATGTAGACAGGGGCGGCGTTGCATCACCGCTTTGGAATGAGTTAGGCGCTTATTCTCTGCCTTCTTTTGCAATTAGACAACCCGAGCGCCTTGGGTCGTGGAAGACAGTTTGACGAGTCGATAGATGAAGGAAAAAACGGATCTTCGGACGCCAGTGCGGCCTGGACCGGTCGAAAACGTCATCAACGATCGCGGTGATATGAACGATGAGCGTGCAAGAGGTTTCATCTCCGTGCTTTTTTTACGATACGAAATCGTCATTTCGTATGGTGAAAAGTACGAGTGCGCTGCATCAAAATTCCTTTTCATTCTCCGGATTTTCGTTTCGTATCGCAAAATAGAGCGCGTAAGTGCATGATTATATTGGTATAAAAATTTTACAGATATCTTATATAAGACATTGTTGCTCCGCTCCGCCAGGCCTACTATGAAGTCATGGAATCAACGATTTCATCCGGTTTCAAGCCACTTCATATTGACCAACAAGGAGATCCACATGAGCACACGTGAACAGCAAATCCAGGCCCTGGAACGCGACTGGGCAGAGAACCCCCGCTGGAAGGGCATCAAGCGCAACTACAGCGCCGCCGACGTGGTCCGCCTGCGCGGCTCGCTGCAAATCGAGCACACCCTGGCCAAGCGCGGTGCCGACAAGCTCTGGAACCTGGTCCACGATGAACCCTTCGTCAACGCCCTCGGCGCCCTGACCGGCAACCAGGCCATGCAACAGGTGAAGGCCGGCCTGAAGGCGATCTACCTGTCCGGCTGGCAAGTCGCCGGCGACGCCAACCTGGCCGGTGAAATGTATCCCGACCAGTCGCTGTACCCGGCCAACTCGGTGCCGATGGTGGTCAAGCGCATCAACAACACCTTCGCCCGTGCCGACCAGATCCAGTGGTCCGAAGGCCGTGACGACATCGACTTCTTCGCGCCCATCGTGGCCGATGCCGAAGCCGGGTTCGGTGGCGTCCTGAATGCCTTCGAACTGATGAAGTCGATGATCGAAGCCGGTGCGGCAGGCGTTCACTTCGAAGACCAGCTGGCCTCGGTCAAGAAGTGCGGCCACATGGGTGGCAAGGTGCTGGTGCCGACCCGCGAAGCCTGTGAGAAGCTCAACGCCGCTCGCCTGGCTGCCGACGTCATGGGCACCAAGACCCTGGTGATCGCCCGTACCGATGCCGAAGCCGCCGACCTGCTGACCTCCGACGTGGATGCCAACGACAAGCCTTTCCTGTCGGGCGAGCGCACCGTGGAAGGCTTCTTCAAGACCCATCCGGGCATCGACCAGGCGATCTCGCGTGGCCTGGCCTATGCGGAGTATGCGGACATGGTCTGGTGCGAAACCGGCAAGCCCGACCTGGCCTTTGCCAAGACCTTCGCCGAAGCCATCCACGCCAAGT
>NZ_DBIC01000293.1:7070-7979 GCF_002296545.1 Herbaspirillum sp. UBA812
GGCCATCCACGCCAAGTTCCCGGGCAAGCTGCTGGCCTACAACTGCTCGCCGTCCTTCAACTGGAAGAAGAACCTGGACGATGCCACCATCGCCAAGTTCCAGCGCGAACTGGGTGCCATGGGCTACAAGTTCCAGTTCATCACGCTGGCCGGTTTCCACGCGCTGAATTACTCGATGTTCAACCTGGCGCATGGCTATGCCCGCAACCAGATGTCGGCCTTCGTGGAACTGCAGGAAGCCGAATTCGCCGCCGCCTCCAAGGGCTTCACGGCGGTCAAGCACCAGCGCGAAGTCGGTACCGGCTACTTCGACGCCGTGACCCAGGCCATCCAGCAAGGCCAGTCGTCGACCACGGCTCTGCACGGTTCGACCGAAGATGAACAATTCTTCGACGACAAGGCCAAGAAGGCCGCCTGAGCCAGGACGATGCCGAAGTTTGAGTGAATGTGTGTGATGTAACGCCGGCCCGCATCCTTGCGCGGGCCGGCGGGGAGATCCCCGAACTTGATACCGCACTCCATAAGAGTGCGGTTTTTTTTTCGTCCGTCTCCCGGAAATCAGGCGGCCAGGATCAGGGACGATGCAGGCGGCCGTCGCGCAGTTCGAACACGGTCTGCCCCAGGGCTTCCACATCGGCCGGGTCATGGGTGATGAGCAGCATCGGCACCTGCAGACGGCTTTGCAACTCGGCCAGCTCGCTGCGCATGCGCTGGCGCAGGGACAGGTCGAGCGCGGAGAAGGGTTCATCCAGCAAGAGCATGTCGGGTTCGGCCACCAGCGCGCGCGCCAGTGCCACTCGCTGCCGCTGGCCGCCGGAAATCTGCGCCGGACGGCTGTGGGCGATGGCCTCCAGTTCAAAGGCCTGCAGCCACTGGCGCACGGCCGGATGCTCGGCGGGGCGGCGCAGG